>CALVIS010000006.1 GCA_944331805.1 uncultured Bacilli bacterium | reverse complement strand
AGAGCATTTGACTTTTAATCAAAGGGTCATGAGTTCGAATCTCATGCGGGTCACCATTTATATGTGCCTGAGTGGCGAAATTGGTAGACGCACAGGACTTAAAATCCTGGGAGGTTCACCCCTCGTGTCGGTTCAAGTCCGACCTTAGGCACCATCTATTTTGGAGGAATACCCAAGTCTGGTTGAAGGGACCGGTCTTGAAAACCGGGAGGTCGCGCAAGCGGCGCAGGGGTTCGAATCCCTTTTCCTCCGCCATTTAAAAATTTGATATCGCGGGGTGGAGCAGTTGGTAGCTCGTCGGGCTCATAACCCGAAGGTCGAAGGTTCAAGTCCTTTCCCCGCAACCATGGTTCCGTGGTGCAGCTGGTTAACACGTCTGCCTGTCACGCAGAAGATCGCGGGTTCGAGCCCCGTCGGAACCGCCATTTTTTATTTTTGGCTTCATAGCTCAGTCGGTAGAGCAAGGGACTGAAAATCCCTGTGTCGCTGGTTCGATTCCCGCTGGAGCCACCATTTTAGATTTTTTTCCCAACATGGATATATAAATAAATACCAGTCAATGTGATTGGCTATTTTGTTATATTTGACAAAATTACTAAGAAGTTAAATAATTTTTTTTAAACAAAAATTATATATAACTTATAAAAAGGTGAGTACATTTATGGAAGAATTAACACTGATACTAACTGAAAATGAATTAGATTTTAAAACATTTAAATTGTGCAATTTAACTGGTAGTCAGATTGTCAGTTTTGATGTAGAAATTGATAAAGAAACTGCCCTAATCAGCTATGAAACTCAAGAAAAATTTAGGAATAAAGGGTATGCCAGTAAAGGGCTAAACTTGTTAAAAGATGTTTTGTTTAATGATGATAATATTTTGTTTTTAGAATTAATAAATCTATCTGGTGATTATAGCAGGAAAGTAGCAGAAAATGCAGGTTTTTTTTCTCGTAGTGGTAATCTTGACTACTATGTTTTATTAAATCCGCTAGCAGAACAAATTTTAAATGATAAACTAAACTTTTTAGATGTTTCTTCAGTTAAGTATAAAAAAACTTATCAACTTTTAGAGAAAGTA
Organism: uncultured Bacilli bacterium; assembly: GCA_944331805.1. Taxonomy (GTDB): domain Bacteria; phylum Bacillota_I; class Bacilli_A; order RF39; family UBA660; genus Onthousia. Next base: position 36,638 of record CALVIS010000006.1, on the reverse strand, counting down.
AAAAAATTAAGGCAAGTAGAATTTTTTTCAAAGCAAAAAATGCAAGCCAAACTAGATGAATTATTACAACAAAGGGAAGTTGTAGATTCAGTGGATTATAAAGAATATATTGAATCTGAAATTAATCATCTGCAAAAAGTATTAATAGATTCACAAGATATTAAAAAGTTATAAATAATTACACCACTCATACAAGTTAAAGTTATTAAACTCGGACTAATAAGTTCGGGTTTTATTATATTAAAAAAAATGTTACAATGTCCTTAATGAAGAAAATTTGCATAAGTAATTACTTCGTTAGAATTTACAATAGTGGTGGTAGAATGGATATTTATGATAAATATAAAAATAAAGAGCTTATTGAAACTTTAAATGATGATTTTGATATAGAATTAAATAAATATAAAGTATATAATCAGGGTAACAGTCTAACTTGTTGGATATATGCTGCTTTTAATACTATAAAAAGAGATATTGCCAAATCTTTAAATTTAGACGAATCTAAACTTGATTTTTCCGTTAATTATATATCTTTCTATGATAGAATAGAAAAACTAAATAAAATATATGATGAAATAATAACTAAAGATTATGATTTATTTAACATAAAATATCTATTATTTAATTATGTTAATACATGTGGAGATTTTAACTCTTTTAAATATATAGTTAATAAATATGGTATAGTATTCGATAATCAAATGCCTATGAATGATAATTGTTATAAACCTAAAGATATTGATAATTTGCTAACTCAAAAAATGGTTTTTGATATTGAAGAGATAATTAACAAAAAGAATAAAGGTTATAATTTATTAGACCTAAAGAAAAAATATATGACTGAAAACTATAATATTTTAGAAAAAATATATGGGAAACCACCAAAAGAGACTATTATTGACGATTTGAAACTTCCTGTAAAAGAGTTTTATGATAAATATGTAAAAAATATAGTTGATAACTACATAAGTTTATGTTGTTTAGATACATTAGAATATAATAAAAACTACAATATAAGTTTTTTAGATATGAAAATAGATGAAGAGAAATATCTAAATTTAGAATTAAGTTCTATAAAAAAATCCATAATAAAATCTTTAAAAGATAATAGACCTGTATGGTTTGGTTGTAGTTTTAGATATATGAGTGGTTCATATAAAAATAAAGATGGAATTTTGGCAGATAATTTATATATGTTCGATAAAATGGGCATAAAGAAATTACCTAAAACTTTAGCAGAAAAATATGATGTCTTAGATTATAGTCATGCAATGGTATTTACAGGCTATGATAATAAAAATGAAAATAGAAAATGGCAAGTTTGTAATACATTTGGAGAGGAAAATAATAGAAATGGCTATTTTATAATGAGTGATGATTTCTTTAATTCCAGTGTATTTATGTTTGCTATCAACAAGAAATATTTACAGTTATAATTCTTTAGCTTTATTATTTTCTAAAATCTGCTATAATATAAAACAATTTCTAATCTTTAGAAATACATATATTATAAGAAGTGATGATATGAATGAAAGTTTTAGTGTAATAATGAGCAATGCTATTAATCGATGTAATTGTATAAAAGTAGAAGATGGAATGCTACAAAGTATTTATCCTTTTACAACCGAAAATATATCTGGTTATATTGATAAATTTAACTTAAAAGATAAATCATTATTAACAGTTGGCTCATCTGGAGATCAGGTTATAAATGCTATTTTAAAGGGATGTAAAGATATAGCCTTATTAGATATTAACCCTTATACAAAGTTTTATTATTATTTAAAAGTAGCAAGCATATTAACTTTAAATTTAGATGAATTTATGGCCTTTTTAAGATATAAAGACTATCCAGAAGTATTTGTAGATAATAAAAATGTTTTTAATATAGAAACATGGAATAAAGTTAAAATAGTTTTACGACTTATTGATTATGAATCTTATTTATTTTGGGATGAACTTTTTCAAACCATTAATCCAATAAAAACAAGAAAAAGATTGTTTTCTTTAGATGAATGTAACACTAATATAATATCTAGTTGTAATAATTACTTAAAAAGCAAAGATTTATATGAAGAGACAAGAAACAAAGTGAAAAAAATAAGCCCTACTTTTATAAATAGTGATATATTTAATGTAGATTTAAAAAGAAAATATGATAATATTTGGTTATCAAATATAGGAACTTCTATAACTAAAGAAGAAATGATAATAAATATAACTGATAACTTAACCAAGTTTTTAAATAAGGATGGATTAATTTTAATAAGCTATTTGTATGAAACTGACAAAAATACAAAATATAAAGATGATTGGAGTATTATATACAATTTAGATAGGACATTTGAATTATTAAAAGACTATAAACCTTATTTAGAAACATTTACTGGCATAAATGATTTGAAATTTAGTAGTAATAACATGAACGATTCTGTATTAGTTTATCGAAAACATTAATATGAAAACTATATACTATCAAATATTTGCTTTCTTTAGTATCATGTAGTATAATATGCAATAATTAAAAAGGGGGATTAGCATTATGGCCTATTATAATAGAGATAAAGAAAAATTAAGCTTAAAATTAGATGAATTAGAATTTTTAAATAGTGGAGAATGTGCAAAAGTTAGATATAATAGTGAGATTATTTTTAAAGAATACTATCATGATAGTGAATGTAGATTAACCCCTGAGATATTTGATATATTAAAAAATATAGATAATAGTCATTTCATGAAAATATATGATATTTACAGTGAAATGAGTACTTTTGAGCTAGCTCAATATATTTTGAAGCAAAGACCATTTATAGTAGATGCATATACTGCTAAGTTCTATCCAGAAGAACCAATAAATGTATTATATGAACATACTGATAATTTACTAGAGAATCTTAATGAATTAGAAATATTATTTAAGATATTTTCTTATAATGGAATTGTTACAGATGATGTCAAAAGGACAAATACTGTGTTAAACAAAAATGAAATAATAATAATAATAGATCCAGATGCTTTTTATATATCAAAAGAGTCACCAAAAGATTTATTGGTAAGAAATAAAAAGGAATTGTTATATATTTTTAAAAGTTTATTATTACATAGTGCCAAGGAAAATGAAAACAGTAAAAAATGGCTATTAATTAATAGGAAAATTGATAATGATTTAACCAATTTTGAAATAGAAGAAAACACAAATATTACAAATGAATTTTCTAAAAGATTAGGTTATGTAAAAAGACCTATAGATTATTTTATAAAGTAAATATTTACAAAATGAACAACAATATAACACTAAAAACTTATAATCTATGATAATATAATTATAGAATTAATATGGAAGTGGTGTAGTAAAATGTTAGAAATAAAAGAGTATAATAATAAATATAAAGAAGATGTAAAAGACTTATTAGTGGAGTTACAAGACTATCATGCAACTATAGATGAACAAAAGATAATGACTAATGTAGATAATTACAAAGAAGAATATTTTAATTTAGTACATAATGAGATTATAGAAAATGAAGGTAAAATCTTTCTTGCTTTAAAAGATTCTAAAGTACTAGGACTTACCGCTTGTCTCGTTGATGACTTACCATTTGGACAAAACTACGTTAGTACTTTCCCCCAAAGAGGTAGAATATTAAAACTAATTATAAAAGAAAATGAAAGAGGACAAAGTATAGGTAGTGCTTTATTAGAAAAAGCTGAAGACTATTTAAAAAATATAGATTGTAAATATATAGATATAGATGTTTTTGGTACTAATAAAGCAGGTTTAGAGTTTTACCTTAAAAAAGGGTACATCATAAGAACCTATAAAATTATTAAAGAAATATAGGATAATTATAATGAGAAAAGATTTAAAATATAAAGAAATAGTAAAAAGATTAACACTTGAAAACTTTGATATCTTAAAAGAAGAATATAAACTTAATCATAACGTCATGTTAGGAATATTAGATTATGGTTTACATGATAAAGATATTTTTGAAGACAAAAGAAAAATCCTAAATAAACTTAAATACAAATATCAGTTTTCTTTAGTCTTAAAAGATTCAAAATATGGGATAATAAGTGATACTCATATAGGTAACGAAAAGGATAGTCCATACTATATTAATAAAAGTTTCAATCTTTTAGAACAAAATGGTATAAATAAGGTTTTACATACAGGAGACATATTAGATAGTTATGATGAAAGATGTGATCTTACTCAAGATGAGTTAATAAACTTGCATTATAAACAGATTGTAAGATTTCATGATGTTTGGCCAACTAATAATATTATAACTTATGCCATATTAGGTAACCATGATACTAAGTTTAAAAGATTAGGTATTAATTTATATAAAGAGTTATCATCTGATACTTTTACTATTCTAGGAGCAGGAGGTGCTTATATTAAATGTTCTAATTATAAATTATTACTAGAACATAATGTCCCATCTTCAGTCCTAGTACCACCTCACTATAATTATGATTTAATATTAAAAGGGCATTCTCACTTCTTTAAGTTTAAAGAAAATAGAAATGCCTTTAGAGTAGCTAGTTGCAGTAATCTACAACCTAATAGTTATTCTTTTGGATTTTATGCCCCAGGTTTTGCAACTCTTTCTACAACAGATGGCCTAGTAATAGATGGCTATAATTTCATTAAAGATGAAACAGTACATACATTAACACTCAAAATAAAAGACTAGAAATTCTAGTCGTTTTTACATGTAGCACCTAAACTTTCGTAGACACTTTTAATATCATCAACACTGATTTTACCATCTTTAATTAATTGTCCATTAGCAGAATCAATTTCAAGTAATTTATCAGTATCAACTTTTGCATAATTAATATCAACAGTAGAAGTCAATTTATTATCAGCAATATCAACATTATACTCATAGTATTCTACATCTTTATAAGGACTATATAAAGATTCAATCTGATCTTTGTAAGTATTAAGTATATCAGTATCATCAGTTTCAACTGTCTCAACAGTTTTAATCCTTGAAACATAATCTCCTTCATACTCAACATTATATTTTAAGCTAGTCTTAATTCCATTCTGATTCATTGTTCTTGTACAAGTCATAGATTCCATATTATTACTATTACCACAACCAGTAACTAATAATAAAGAGCATACTCCTAAAACTACTTGCCAAATTTTAAATTTCTTTTTCATATGTTTCCTCCTATTATTAATTTATCACTTTTCTTAAAATTTTACTACAACTTTCGACAAAATAGTGAAATATCTTTTGATAATATAAAGACGGTGATAATAATGACAAAGAGTTTTTTTATAACAATGTTAGTGGCAATATTAATAGGAGCAGTACTAGGTAATTTTTTATTTGAACAGTACAAACTAGAATCAGAGACTGTTATTAAAGAAGTTAATAGCACTTATTTTTTAATGGAAGGATCATATAGTACAGAAGAACAGGCTAAAAAGGCAGTCTCTAATATAGATCCCTATCTAATAGTTAAAGAAGATGCTAATTATATTGTTTATCTTGCCATAACATCATCTAATGATAATTTAGAAAAGTTAAAGAAAATGTATAATGAAGAAGATATTAATGCTTCTATTAAGAAAATGAGTATTGAAAATGAAGAATTCCTAGCAACTCTTGAACAAATGGATGTCCTACTTAACAAAGCTAAATCAAATGATGAGATAACTTCTATTAATGAAGTAGTACTAGCTAACTATCAAGAATTTGTTTTAGAGTAAAATTTAAATTATTGTATAAAATATAAATGAAGGGGGTCAAAAATGAAAATAAAAGAAATACCAAAAAGTGAAAGACCTAGAGAAAAATTAATTAAAAAAGGTGCTAACAGTCTATCTAGTAGTGAACTCTTAGCCATTATTCTTGGAGAAGGTGTAAAGAATGTTAATGCTAATGAACTTGCTTTTGTTCTTTTAAAGGAAGTTAGAAGCATGAAAAACTTTGTTAATCTAAATTATCAAGAACTTACTAAAATAAAAGGAATAGGGCCTGTAAAAGCCACTAAAATCCTTGCTATGGTAGAACTTGGTAAAAGAATATTTCTAGAAGAAGAAAATAACAATATAAAATTAACTAATGCTAAAGATATTTATAACTACTGCAAATCATTTTTTTATGGACTAAAACAAGAATGCTTTTATTGTATCTATCTAGATAGTAAGAAAAAAGTACTTAGTAGTAAATTATTATTTAAAGGTACTATGACTAAAAGTAATGTTCATCCAAGAGAAATATTTAAAGAAGCTTATAAAGTTAGTGCCAGTTATATAATATGTATTCATAATCATCCTTCAGGAAGTGTTAATCCTAGTCCTAAAGATATAGAGTTTACTAATTATTTAATAGAATTAGGGAGAATCCATGGTGTTTTAATCTATGACCATTTAATAGTTAGTGAAAGTAAATATTTTAGTTTTTTAGAAAATAATTTGCTAGATTAATTGCAAAAATAAAAAGTTATTAGTATACTAAACTTTGAAAGGAATAGATACTATGTATAGAAAAAGTAAAAAAAGAAGAAAAATTATTATTATCATTGTCGTTATAATCATAGCCTTTTTTGTTTTATTTTACTCTCTATCATCTAATAGAAAGTTAACAGTAGTAGAATCATTCTTTAAAGATGCCGCTACTATTGTTATGAAAGGAGTAATGTTACCCTTTACATCTCTTAATGCTGATAAAGATACTGACTTAACAGAAAGTTATGTAATCCAGAAGAATTTAAATGTTCATTTAGAAGAAGAAATAGAACAACTTCGTGATACTTTAGATTTAAACCAAACATTAACAGGTTATGATGTAGTAAATGCTACAGTTATTACTAGAAATAGAAGTTATTGGTATCAGACTCTAACAATAGATAAAGGTAGTAAGGATGGCTTAAAGAAGAATATGGTTGCCATTACTAAAGATGGACTCATCGGTAAAATTCAAAATGTTACTAATTATTCTAGTGAGATAAAACTAATAACTGCTAATGATGTAAATAACAAAGTATCTGTTTCTATCGCTACGACAACAGGAGAAACGACTGCCATACTTAGTGGTTATGATAAAGAGAATAATTTAGTATTAATCAGTGGAGTAGATAGCAGGGTAGATATTAACAAAGGTGATGTAGTAACAACTAGTGGTTTAGGTGGAATGTTTCCAAGAGGTATATATATAGGAGAAGTAGAACAAGTTACTAATGATAAGTATGGACTAAGTAAGACTTTAGGAGTAAAGACTACCCAAAACTTTAATAATATTCACTATGTTACTGTTCTTAAGGAGGAAAAACAGTGATATTTCAAGTAGTAATAGTTATCATCTCTTTATTCTTAGATGGTATCTTAAGTAATTTTCTTCCCTTTATGATGGGAGACTTATCTTTATTTACTCCATACTTTACTTTAATAAGCATTGTTATAATCTATCCCTTCTTTAAGAAAAAAGATAAAGATTATTATATTTTAGTAGGTATAACAGGTTTCCTTTATGATTTATTCTATACTAATCTCTTATTTACCAATGCTATTTTCTTTTTATTAATAGGACTAATAGTAAGCTTTATCTATAAGAAAATGGAACTTAATCTTCTAACAAATTTATTTTTAACTATACTAGTAATAGTAATTTATCAAACTATTTTCTCTCTTAGTCTATTTATCTTTAATGTCGTACCTGTTTCTATAGAAAGTACTCTTTATTTAATATACAATAGTCTAATACTAAACATTATCTATGGAGAAATATTATATTTAATTTGTAAATATATGCCACATAAAAGACATTTAAACTGATGTCTTTTTCTTATGTTTTACACATATAATTAAGTGGTGATATAAATGGTAGAATCTAAATTTTATAAGAAGAAAGAACCACAACATAATAACAATTTAAAAAAGCATATAAGAGTCTTTATTACAAAAGTATTACTAACTATAATAGTAACTCTTATTCTTTTAATAGGATTTAAAACTAATCTAAAATTTAAAAGTAATTTTAATAAATATGTTTATAACACATCACTACCATTTACTGACTTTAAAACGCTTTATGATAAATATTTCTTAGGTACAAAGGAAGAGTCTAATGAGACAAAAGAAGTTTTTAATGAAGATTTAGTCTATACTGATAAAAGTATGTATGAAGATGGTGTTAAATTAACAGTTAAATCAAATTACTTAGTAAAAGCCATAGATAGTGGAATAGTTGTTTTTATAGGAAATAAAGATAAGTATGGTAAAACAGTTATCGTCCAACAAGTTAATGGTGTAGATGTTTTTTATGGTAATGTTAATAGTAGTGTCAATATGTATGATTATGTAGAAAAAGGTTCTCTAATAGGAGAAGTTATAGATACAAATCTCTATCTAGCATTCCAAAAAGAGGGTAACTTTGTCGACTATAAAGAGTATATTAAGTAGAATAACTATTCATCCCAGTTGCTACTTTCTAATAGTTTTATCTTTTCTATCTGGATATTTTAATTTAATATTTATAACGACTCTTCTTCTTTTAATCCATGAAAGTGGGCACTTTTTTACCGCTTATATCTTTAATTGGGAAGTAGATAAAATAGTTTTCTATCCTTATGGAGGAGTATCTAAGTTTACACATGAAGTGAACTGCCCCTTAAAAGAAGAGTTAATAGTTCTCTTAATGGGACCAGTTATGCAATTAATAGGCTATAGCATTTTATTAAAAATACCATATTTCTATAACTATCAAGAAATAATAACTACTATTAATTATAGCATTCTCACCTTTAATCTTTTACCAATATATCCTTTAGATGGAGGAAGAATAATGCAGATACTTATCTGTTATTTAACCTCCTATCAGTTAAGCTTTAAAATAATTTATTTTATATCATTCATCTTTCTTAGTCTTATTGCCCTTATCTTTTTCTATAATCCTACTATAAATATCTTATTAATAATAATTCTTTTAGTAGTAAAACTAATAACTGAAAAAAGAAATATAAATTATTATTTAGAAAAGTTTATTTTAGAAAGATACTTACATAAATATAAGTTTAAAAAAAGTAAAATAGTAAAGAGGACTAAAGACTTTAAAAGAGATTATCATCACCTAATTAAGATTAATGATAAATACTTTTTAGAAGAAGAGTACTTATTAAGAAAATATAAAGATAAATTATAGTGACATATTACTACTATAGATGTTATAATTAAAAAGACAAAGAAAGTAGAAGGAGAAATATATGGAACAGATAATAATTAATATAATGGAACAAGTTGGTTATTTAGGAGTCTTTCTATTAATTGCAATAGAAAATATTTTCCCACCAATACCATCTGAGGTAATATTAGTATTTGGTGGTTTTATGACTACTTATACCACTTTAAATATACCTATAATGATACTTGCAGCGACATTAGGTTCACTAGTTGGAGCTATAGTACTTTATTATATTGGTAAAATCTTTAATAAAGAAAGATTAAAAAGAATAATAAATGGTAAAATAGGTAAAGTATTAAGATTAAAAGCTAGTGATATAGAAAAAGCTGATAAGTGGTTTGATACTAAAGGTAATAAAACAGTTTTCTTCTGTAGATTTATACCAATTGTAAGAAGTTTAATATCTATTCCTGCAGGTATGAGTGAGATGCCTATGCAAAAGTTTTTACTTTATACTATATCAGGTTCTCTAATCTGGAATACAGTTTTAATAATAGTAGGTAGTATAGTAGGGGATAAATGGGAAACAATAGTTGGTTACTTAGATAACTTCTCTAATATAATCTTAATAATATTAGTAATAATATTTGTAGTAGCACTTTACTACTGGTTCGTAATAAGAAAAAAGAAACAAAGTAAAAAGGCCTAGAAATCAAGTTCTAGGTCTTTTTGCATAAATTATAATTTCAGCAGAAGTAGCAGTATCTATACTAGAGAAAAATATATTAAACATTTGATACTTTAAAAACTGAAACAAAAAAGTTTGCTCTAGAAACAGCAGTACTACCAGTATATAAAAATTGAACAGTACTATTAGTAGACGCTTGAATTAATGTTCCATCTTGTATTGTAATATCACTATTAACACTATTAGTATTATTAGTAGGTGCTAAACGATCTTGAGGTATTCCATTAATAATAGGAATTATAGATCCATTTTGATTAACACCAAATCTTCCTGTTAAACTAAAAGAAACATAATAAGTACCGGGACTTGGTAAAGTAATAGTAGTATTATTTACAGTAATATTAGGTGTTCCTCCACTAAATTGTAAAGCTAGTGGAATTACACTACCAGAACTAATATCCGTTGCTTGATTTACAACTAGAGCATAATTATTATCTAGCTCAGGACCAGTAGGACCGGTAGGACCCGTTATCCCTGTAGGCCCTGTTTCTCCAGTAGGACCAGTAACACCAGTAGCGCCTGTAGGTCCAGTTGGTCCTGTTATACCAGTTGCACCCGTAGGACCAGTAACACCCCTTGCACCCGTAGGACCAGTAGGACCTGTCGCACCAGATATTCCCATAGGACCAGTTGGACCCGTAGGACCCAAAATAAAACAGCCATTATGACAAAAATGTTCCATTATCTCACCACCTAATATAAAGTATGAAATAACTTCTATTTATGACAAAAAAAGCTAGAACAAGCCTAACTTAATTTTTATGTATAATAAAACCTCTGATAAACAGAGGATAAATTCTATATGGTGGAGAATAGGAGGATCGAACTCCTGACCTTCACGGTGCAAACGTGACGCTCTCCCAGCTGAGCTAATTCCCCATCGCTTAAGAACAAATCGATTATATCATAGTAAAAAAACACTTGTCAATAGTTTATTTGCAAAAAAAAATATGTTATTATTGTAGCAGGGAGTGAAGTAGATGAAAGTTTTATTATATGCAGAAGGATTAAAAGTAATAGGAGTAAGTGGTCTAGGTAAAGCGATACAGCATCAAATGAAAGCTTTAGAGTTAGAGAATATTCCTTATACTACTGATATAAATGATAATTATGATATCGCTCATATTAATACATATTTTTTTAAGTCATATTTTCTTGCCAGAAAACTAAAAAAGAAAGGCATAAAAATAGTTTATCATGCCCATTCAACAGAAGAAGATTATCGTGATGGTTTTATCTTTGGACATCTAACAAGTAAACTATTTAAGTGGTGGATAATAAAATGTTATCGCTATGGAGATATTATTGTAACACCTACAGAATATTCTAAAAATATCTTAGAGCATTATAAAGGACTAGAAGATAAGAAAATAGTCGCTATCTCTAATGGTTTAGAATTAGACTTCTTTAAGCCTGATAAATCTTATAAAGACTCTTTTCGTAAAAGATATGGTTATAAAAAAGATGATAAGGTAATAGTAGGTATAGGAATATACAGTAGAAGAAAAGGAATAGTTGACTTTGTAGAACTCGCCAAACGTCTACCTAAATATAAGTTTATTTGGTTTGGTTCAAGTCCAGTCGCAGCCGCGACTAGTGATGTTAAAAAAGCTTTAAAAGATGCCAAAGACTTACCTAATATTAAGTTTCCAGGTCATGTACCACAAGAAATGATAAGAGAAGCCCTAGGAGGATGTGATTTATATTTATTCCCAACTTTTGAAGAGACTGAAGGTATTCCTATTATTGAAGCATGTGCTATGGAAACTAATACTATAATAAGAGATATCCCAATCTTTAATTATCTAACAGATGGAGTTAATGTTTATAAAGCGAAAGATGTAGATGAATTTGAAAAGAAAATAAAAATGTTTTTAAATGGCGAGTTAAAAAGTGTAAGTAAAGGAGCTAGAAAGATAGCAGAAGCTTGTGATATAAAGACAGTAGGTAAACAGTTAAAAGAAGTATATGAAGAAGTATTTAAAGGAAAAAACAAATGAAAAAAGTAGTTATTTCTGGAAGTGCTAAACTTCAAGATAGTATAAACTATTGGATAAAATATTTTGAAAATAAAGGCTTTAATATATTAGACTATCCTAGACCAATAGAAAAAGAAAAATTTATGGAACTATATCCTAAAATACATAAAGATTTTTTTGAAAATATAACAAGGGCAGATATGCTATTTGTTATGAATGAAACTAAAGAAGGAATAGATGGTTATATAGGTGCGGAAACTTTTGCTGAATTAACTTTTGCTTTAATGCAAAAGTTAGTTTATAATAAAAATATTCAAATATTAATATTAAGAATGCCAAGTGTTAATGTACAAAGTTATGAAGAAATTAATTTATGGTTAAAACTTGGATGGATAAAATTATTGGAGGTGTAAAAATGAATTTAAAAAGTAAAATAGAAGAATATGTACCTTATGATGAAATAGAAGCTAAAGATAAAGAGTATTTCTTAAAATGGATTAATACTTTTGAAGATGTTTTAACTAGAAATAATGAGTTTGGTCATATTACCGCTTCTGCTTTTGTAGTTAATGAAGACAAAACAAAAATGCTAGTAGTATATCATAATATATATGATAATTGGATTTATCCAGGTGGCCACGCTGATGGAGAAGAAGATTTACTATCAGTAGCAGTTCGTGAAGTTCTAGAAGAAACAGGATTAAAAGTAAAAGTACTAGACAATTCTATTTATGCTATTGCAGCTTATCCAACTATTGGTCATATAAAAAGAGGAAAATATGTTTCCGCTCATACTCATCTAGATGTTGTCTTCATCCTAGAAGGAAATGATAAAGAGCCACTAAAAATTAAAGAAGATGAGAATAAGGGAGTCAAATGGATTCCTTTAGAAGAAGCATATGGTAATAATATTGTTGATTTTACAAGACCTACTAATAAAAGAATGATAAAAAAATTAAAATCATAGATAAATGACAAAAATATATTTGAACCCAAAAAAAGAAGACTAGTCTATAGGTCTTCTTTTTTAAATATTATATTCTCTTTCTTTTTCATTACCTATATTTAAAATAATACCAACTAATATTAAGTAAGATAATAAACTACTACCACCATAACTAATAAATGGTAGTGTAATTCCTGTAATAGGTAAGAGTCCAACTGTCATTCCTATATTTTGTACTTGTTGAAATACAAGCATTCCAATAATACCTGCTAGAACAAATTTATCCCTTGAAGCTATCTTTTTAGTTGCCATATTAATTAATCTTGTATCAAAGAAAATGATAATTGCAATTAAAACTATCGCTCCTAAAAGTCCAAAGTTAGAAGCATAAACAGCAAAGATAAAGTCAGTACCAGACTCTGGGAAATATATTGGAGTCTGGTTAAATCCATGTCCAAACACTCCTGCAGAACCAATCGCCGCTAGGGCATTTTCAAGTTGTAATCCACTACCATTTTGCCAATCTAATATTCTATCAAATCTATAATATAAATCAGTACCAAAGATACTTACAAATAAATCCTCATTTAAGAAATAACATCCTAACACTAAACTTAGCATAATAGCAATTATAACTCCTAAAATAACAAACCATCTAAGCCTAATTCCTGATGTAAACATCATACAGAAATAAATTATAAAATAAATCATAACAGAGCCAGTATCAGGCTCTAAGAATGTTAAAACACTAGGAATTAACACAACTATTAAAGTCTTTATAATAAAGATAAACTCTTCTTTAATACTAGGATGGTCTGTTGTCTCTCTAAAATTAGATATCATCACAGCAAGGACTAGCATAATAAAAATCTTCATAAACTCACTTGGCTGGAAACTACCAATATAAGGAATAACAAACCAACACTTACTATTATTTATCTCTGGTGCAAAGAGTAATAGAGATACTAGTAAAATATTTCCTATAATATAGAAAAACCAAGCATTCCTATAAAGATAATCATTTTTAAGCTTAAAAAGTATTACAATTATAACAACTCCTACTAAATACCATATCGCTTGTTTTAAAGCCAAGTTCCCATTATCAGGAGAAAGATAAGTCATCGCACTATATATAGTAGTAATACTTATAATAAAAAACAAGACAATAGGTATAACAATAGTTAAATCAATTTTCTGCCTTTTTCGCAAATCTATCACGTCCTTTCGCATCAAGTCATTACTATTATATCAAAAAATAGTACATTTTATTATATAAAATACATAAAATGTAACAGGAGGGAAAACTATGAAACAATTACCACCAATTTTTAAAGTGAGTAATAATATAAAAGATACTAATCAAAAATATTACTATGAGAAAGTAACTAATAAAATAAAACCTAAAGAAATTAAAAAAACTATTGATAATAACTTATCAATAGAAGAGAAAATAAATAAAATATTTAAGACTAAAGGCTATGCTTTTAATATTCCTGTCGAAATTACTTTCTCTAATAAAACCGTTAATACCTATCTAGCCTTAAAAAGAAATAATTCTATCATAACATTAGATAATGAAGTAATTCCTATATCGACAATTACTTCACTAGAAATAAAAAGCCCATCAGAATAAAGATGGACTTATTTTTTTATTAAACACCACTTATAAAGACATCAGGTAAACATCTAATAGCAGAGACGCAATCTAGATTAATAGTAAAGAATGTACTAGTTAAAACATAAGGTTCACTACTACTAGTATCAGGGTTCTGTGCTAAAACTCTACAAGTACAACAATTACCTTCTAAGTTTTCAAGTCTAAAGATAGAAGAAGTTGAATTAACTGTTCCAAGAGTATAAGGAAAAGACCATAGTTCCCCAGTTGTACAATTATATAAGTTTATTGGTCTTGTGTTATAGCACACTAAACTAGGAGTAGGACCTAAATAAGGCTTATCACATCCAAATGTTTCGCAATCATCATCTTTAGCATTTTGTAGGCAAAGAATAGTCTCTAATATGGATGTTAAGCAACTTTTATCATCACACATAAATTATCCTCCTTTTATAAATTATCAATAATAATATCATCTAAACAACTAACAACACAGATACAATCTAAATTAATAGTTATAAACTCATTAGTAGCAAGATATGTTCTATTTATATCAGTAGTATCAGGATTAGGTCTTAAGATACGACATTTAACACAGCAATCATCTACTGACTCCACTCTAAAAACAGATGAAGTATTAGTAGTTCCATTTAATGTATAAGTAGTACTAAAGATATTACCATTTCTAGTATAGAAAGTAACTGGTCTTGTATTAAAACAAATAATATTAGGACTACTTCCTAAATAAGGTCTAGTACAAGACTCATCAAAACAATCACTACCTCCGGCATTTCTTTGTAATATATCAATAACCTTTAATAATTTACCTAAACAACAAGTATCTTTCTTTTCTTTCACTGTTTACACCACCTCTTATCTATTATCTAATATAGGTTATGAGACTATTTCTATTTTGTGTAGTTAATAACCTATAACTTCTATTATTAGTTTATGATACTATTCTTGATAATTTCCACTTTTATTTTTTTTACTAATAGAGTATAATTGTTAATAGGTGATAAAGATGAATTTATTAGATATTCAGTATATTATAATTATTGCCGTAATATTAATAATATTACTAGCAGTACTAAAAGCTAATAAGAAAGATGCTAATATTGATTTAAATAAACTAGTAGAATATCTTGGAGGAAAGGATAATATTATCAGTACAGAATCTAAATTATCTAGATTTATTGTTACATTGAAAGATACTACTAAAGTTGATAAAGAATCGATTCAAAAGTTAGGTGCTAAAGGTATAGTTGAGATTAATAATCAATTAAAGATTATCTTAGGACCTGAATCTAAACAATTAAAAAAATATATTGATGAACTAAAATAGAGTTTTCTCTATTTTTTCTTTACATTTAAATTTTTTACTTTATAATAGATAAATAAAAGAGGAGGAAATTATGGTAGAGTCATCGAATGTGTTAGAATTATTAAGGATTATTAAAAAATATGTAGAGAAAAAAATTATTGATGTTGAAAAAGTTAATTTTGATCTATTATTAAATAATGAAGAAAAAGTTTTCAACGATATTATAGAAGTAAGAGATACTAACAGAAGAATTGCTTTAATATATTTATATTCAAATGAAACTTTTATGAGTGCTGAAAATAAACATAAAGAAGGTTTAATTGAATATTTTAAATCTTCAGAACTAAAGGATATTCGATTAAAAAATGCTATTGAAGTAGCAACAAATGAAGATGTTTTGAAAAGAGAAGATGCTAAAGGTATAATAAGTTTAATAGCAGAAGCATGGAGTATGAATGATTATGCAATAAAATATGCAAAAGATGTAGCAATAGATAAAAATGTTTTGGCTAGAGAAGATGCTAAGGAAATAATAAATACAGTAATACATACTGGTGAAGAAGAACAAGCACGATGTGGAAGAGATGTTGCAACAGATGCAATTATTTTAGCAAGAGATGATTATAGAGAAGTACTTAATTTAGTATTGAGTGATAGAAGGTCTTTTCATGCAAAATATAAATGCATGGTTGCAAGAAATAAAGGCATTTTAGCAAGAGATGATTATAGAGAAGTACTAGATTTGGTAATAAAGAGTATGTATGAAAAAGATCTTGCTTTAGTAGCAACTGATGAAAATGTTTTAGCAAGGGAAGATTATAGAGAAATATTAGATTTAATAAAAAATGCTAAGTGGTTTGAACAAGCAAATTATGGAAGTATTGTAGCAAGAAATAAAGACGTTTTAGCAAGAGAAGATACAAAGGAAATAATAAGCTTAGTAGTAAATGCAGAATATGACTTTCAATCAGAAGCTGTATATTTGGTTGCGATAGATAAAAAGATTTTGGCAAGAGAAGATGCAAAAGAAATAATAAGTTTGGTGGTAAATGCAAAAGCTAAAGAACAAGCATTTTATGGAAGAAGGGTAGCAACAGATGAAAATGTTTTAGCAAGGGAAGATGCAAAAGAAATAATAAGCTTAATAACAAATGCAGAACCCTACTTTTTTAGAGCAGAAATTGCATATTATTTAGCAACAAATGAAAATTTATTAAAAAAGGAAGATTGTAAGGAAATAATAGAGTCAATATCATATGCTAAAAGTGATTTAGGTGCTAGATATGGATATTTTGTTGCAACAAATAAAGATGTTTTAGCAAGGGAAGATTATAGAGAGGTAATAGATTTAATATTAAATCCTAAAGGGAAATATATATTAGAACAAAAATATCAAGTTGAACAAGGCTATTATGCAGCAATAAATAAAGAGTTTTTGGCAAGTGATGATTATAGAGAAAGGTTATTATTAGCTTTATCATCAAGAGATCCAAGAGAATTTGAATATAAAGACCTAGCTGATTTATATCATGGCGATTTTACTGCAGATGATTATTTAAAATTTATGGATAAATTAGAAAAAAGTTCTAATAATGAAATTCAACAATTTACAAAAAAGTTTGATAATTAAAATAGAGTTTTCTCTATTTTTTCTTTTTCTCTCCATTTTTCGACAAATTTCTACAAAACTATAACATATACTTATTTTAGAAAGAGGGAGAAATATGTCGTATATTGAAGTTATAATTGAAAGTATTATTTTACTACTTTGTCCATTGGCATTATACCTATTATATACAATCTATAAAAAGAATTTATCTTGTGATGAAAAGGACTTAGGATTTGAAGTCGCTACTATTTCATCACTATATTTTGTCTTAAGATATGGGACTTGTTGTTATAATGATTATCCTATTATTTTATTTGATATTCCACTACTTATTTGTTATTACAAAAGAAAAATATCTTTAGGAGTCTTTATATCATTGATACTAATTATTTATGAGACTCTATTCTTAGGTATTAATCCTTTATTCTTAGCCTTAGAATATAGTAGTTATTTAATAGTATATTCTCTATTTGTAAAAAAGAAACTAAAGCCTATTAATGTAGTTAATTATTTTATTATCATTAAGAGTTTTATGTTATCTTTAGCAGTATTCTGGTTTATTAGCCCAGAGCGAAGCTATTCATCTAATTTATTTTATATCTTTACTATTATAATAACTCTATACTTTGTAACTAACATAATCATATCTATATTCGCAAAAGGAGAAAAAATCGTAGAGTTACATAATGATTTACAAAATATAGAAAAAGAAAAAGATTTAAGACGTTCTTTATTTAAGGTAACTCATGAAATAAAAAATCCTATCGCTGTTTGTAAAGGTTATTTAGATATGATAGATATTAATGATAAGAAAAAGGTAAGAAAATATATTCCTATTATTAAAGATGAAATAACAAGGACTCTAGTCTTAATGGATGACTTCTTAGACTACACTAAGATAAAAATAGAAAAAGAAGATATGGATCTAGTTATGTTACTTGAAGATTTAGAGGACTATTTAGAAGACTTATTTAAGAAGAATGGTATAAAAGCAGAATTTAATATTCCTGATGAAGATATCTATATAGAAGCAGATTATAATAGATTAAAACAAGTCTTTATTAATCTTTTAAAAAATGCTATTGAAGCGAAAGATAGTAGTAAAAAAGAAAATAAAATAAAAATAAGTTTAGAAAGTGATAATGAGTTTATGAAAATAATAATTGAAGATAATGGAATAGGTATGGATAAGGATACTTTAAATAATGTTAGTGAAATGTTTTTTACGACGAAGAAAAAAGGTAGTGGACTAGGTGTTAGTCTTTCTAAAGATATAATAGAACAACATAAAGGGACTATTGTGTATAATTCAGTAAAAGGAGAAGGAACAAGAGTAATAGTTACTTTACCTAAAGAGATAAGTGTGGCATAATATTATTGAAGTGATAGTATGTGGAATATAGAAGAAATTAAAAAAGATGTTAAAAATAATTTGAGTGATTATAGATATAATCATTCTCTTAGAGTAATGGAAGAAGCTGAAAGACTTGCTAAACACTATAAAGCAGATATAGAAAAATGTATGCTTTGTGGTCTAACTCATGATATGTGTAAAGAGTTTACAGATAAGGAAAATGAAGAGTTTATAAAGAAATATAATCTACCTAAAGAGTTATTAAATCCTGAAAATAAGAATATTATTCATGGATACACTGCATCTATTCTAGTTAAAGAAAAATATAACTTTACAGAAGATATGGTCTTAGCGATTAGATATCATACAACAGGTTATCCTAATATGGATTTACTAGCCAAGATAGTGTATTTAGCAGATAAAATAGAGAAAGGAAAAGATTATCCTGGTATAGAAGAAGAAAGACTCTTAGCATATCAAAATATTGATAAAGCGATTATTTTATGCCTAAATAATCAAATAAAACACTTAAAAGAAAAGCATAAAGTTATAAATAAAATGGGGTATGAGACTTTAAAATCACTAGAAGATGCTACTACTAATTGAAATATTCTTAAAATAATGCTACAATTTACTTAACTTGAAAGAAGTGGTGAGTTACTATGAATGAGAATAAAGGTAAAGAAATAATTAGTAATACTAATAACAATCAACAAAATTCTAAGCCAGTTAAAGATAATAGAGAAATGAAAAAGAAATTAATGAGAATAATGCTAATAGTAGTAGGAATTCTTGTTTTACTATTAATTATTATTTTAATATTTTCTTTAGTAACTGGTGGTAATAAAACTTATGAAGAAATAGAAGAAGATTTAAAAAATGCTGCTATAGAATACTATGAAGTACAAAGTGGTCTTTTACCACAAGAAGAAGGAGAAACTATTACTGTAAGAGCGAGTACTTTAGCAGAAGCAGGTTATATGGACCCTTTAAGTGAACTAAGAGAAGGAGAAAGCTGTAGTGGTAGAGTAGAAGTAACTAAAGTAGGAGATAATATAGTTTATACACCATACTTAGATTGTGGAGATAACTATACTACTAAAGAGTTATATAAAGCCGTATTAGAACAAGGAATAGTTACAAGTGGTAACGGCTTATATGATTTAAATGGGGAAAAAGTATATAGAGGAGATAATGTTAATAACTATGTACAATTAGATAATGCTTTATTTAGAATAGTTAAAGTAACTTCTGATAATAAACTTCTCTTAATATTAAATGAAATGGAATCTAATATGTCTACTTACTTTGATGATAGATATAATCAAGATAGACTATCTAATAGTGGTTTTAATGATTATAGGATTAGTAGAATGTATCAGTACTTAGATGATTTATATAATAATAAACAAGATTATAGTTTATTAAGTAATAGTGATAAAGAAAAACTATCTACATTTAATTTATGTATTGGTAAAAGAAATCCTGCTGATACAACTAATAACAATAGTATAGAGTGTACTGACGTTTTAGAAAATCAAATGATTGGACTTTTAACTGCTAGTGATTATTTAAATGCATCATTAGATGCTAATTGTAGAGCAACCACAGATAAGAGTTGTCAAAATTATAATTATTTAAAACTAAGTGGAACAGATTGGTGGTTAGTAACAGGAAGTTCTCTAAATAGTTATGAAGTATATTCAGTTAGAAGTAGTGGCTATTTATATGAAACTAATGCTGCTGGTTATAAAAAGGTAAGACCAACAGTTATGTTAAATAATAATGTTATGATTAAATCTGGTAATGGAAGTGAATCTAATCCATACATATTGAAGTAAAAAATAAGAAAGAAGGTAAAAAAACATGAGAAAATTATGTTTACAATATGTTACTTGGGGGGGGGCAGTTTAGTAGTAATTTAGTTACTTTCTTTCATTATGACTTAAGAGAATAGAGGATGATTTTATTCTTTTTTGCATGTAATAATGAAAGGAAGGTAAATATGAAAAGATTATTATTAGAAACAAGTTTTAGTAAGATATATATGATAATAATGATAATAATAACTCTATTAATATTAGGAGGATATTTCTCTTATGCAATGTTTACAGTAACAAAAGAAAAAGAAAATGCCATAAGTATAGTAACAGGCAATTTAACTTATAAGTTATTAGTGGATGATAAAGAAACAAATACTTTAACAGTACCATCTAATAGTAGAAAAGACTTTATAGTAACTTTATCTAACCCTAATAATAGAGTAGGAAGATTTAACTTTTATTATGTAGGAGACTTAGCAGATGGAGTAGATATAGGATATATAGAAAAAGAAGGAGTAAATACTCCACCATCTAGTACAGGAGTAAACTTAGAGAAAGTAGACACAACAGGAAGTAGTAATACATATATAGTGAGAGTTGCTAATACTACAGAAAGTGAAATAAGTATAGAATTAGGAGTGAATGTAGGACTAGATTATAATGACTTAGATTTACCAAGTGATGGACATTTACTAAGAAAGATAACATCAACAGGGACAGTTAAAGAAGTAATAGACGATGATATCATGAATAGATTAAATTATGAAGATTCTGAACAGACCTTTGTAACGGGAAGCAATCCTTACAATTACATTTGGTATTCTGGTAAATTATGGAGAGTAGTAAGTATAGATCCTAGTGATAATAGTGTAAAGTTAGTGACACAATGGAATATAAGTTCAATATCATATGATAATGATAGTAGTGCTTTTGAAGGAAGTTACATGGAAGCCTGGTTAAATGATACGACAGTAGATGGTTTTCTATATAATTTAAGAGAGCCAGATAAGTTTATCAAGATGGATAGTAGATGGAATGCAATGTTAGATGATAGGAATTTAAGCGAAGTAACAAGACCTGCTGATGAAGAGTCAATAGTTGAGGATCCAGTAGGACTTTTAAATATTTATGAATTTAAAATGAGTAGTAGTGGTGTAGCAATTTATAATAGTTATTTAAATAATGGACTTAGTTGGTGGATGATGACACCATATACAGCATCAACTGTTCGTAATTATGAAATAAATAGTAGTAGTGAAAATATTAATACAGATGTAAATTCATATTTTGCTCATGGTATAAGACCATCAATAAATTTAAAACCAGCAATAAAGATAGTAGATGGCGATGGAAGTGCAGAAAATCCTTATAGATTAGAAGGTGATAATGATATTAATCTAGAAGGAACACTATTAAATACAAGATATAGTGGGGAATATATAACTTTTGGAACAGGAGAAAACAATCTATATAGGATAGTAAGCCATGAAACAGAAGGATTGACTAAAATAATAAGTTCTGAACCGTTAAAAGAGAATAGTACATTTAAAACCATATCTTTTGGAGACACATCATCTTATTCTAGTTCTAATACAATAGGAAGTTTTCTAAATGGCGAATATTTAAATAGTGATGTTTATTTGACTAGTGAACAAGTAGAAATGATAGAAGATAGTACTATTTGGTATTTAGGAAGAATACAAAACGCTTCATATAAATATGCAAAATATACTGATTTAAATATGTCAAATTATACAACAAGTACTGAAGCAAAAGTAGGGTTACTAAGATATGGAGAATTAATGGCTGGTCAATTTTATGGATATGGAAATAATACTAAATACTCTTTGTTGTCTTATGCTAGTCTGTTTGGGATATATAATTTAGATACTAGCGGTAATGTAATTTACAATGAAATTTTTTTGGAAAATTCTATTTTACCTTCCGTAAATCTAAAACAAAATATTATCATAACCTCGGGTGATGGGACCATTCAAAATCCATTTGAAATTGAACTTGCAAGCTAAGGAAGAGATTAAACTTTCTCTTCTTTTTTGTATAATTATATTTTTTTAGAACACTATATTATTAGGTGATAATAATATGACTAATAAAAAATATGAAACTTTAGTAAAAAAACATACTCCTAAAGAAAATAAAGTTAAATATGCTTTAACAGCATTTATAGTAGGAGGACTAATGGGCTTACTTGGAGAAAGTTTAATAAGAATTTATATAATGTTATTTGATGTATCTAGAAATGATGCTTCTACTTATATGATTATAACTTTTATCTTCTTTGCATCACTTTTCACTGCCTTAGGTTTCTTTGATAAGTTAGTTGCAAAAGCAAAAGCAGGGCTTTTAATACCAATAACAGGTTTCGCTCATTCTATGACAAGTGCTGCCCTAGATTATAAGAATGAAGGACCTATCTATGGAGTGGGTAGTAATGTCTTTAAACTTGCAGGTTCTGTTATCTTTTATGGAGTAGTGTCTGCATGGTTCTTCGGTCTTATTAGATATATATGGGAGGTGTTATCATGATATTAAATTTTAGAAATGTTTATTTAGATAATGCTAGTACAGTCTGTGGTCCTTATGAAGCGAAAGGTCCTTTATCTAAAAACTTTGATAAGAAATATACTGATGACTTATATTGTAAAGAAAAGTCTTTTGAAAAAGCCGAGATTAGATTACTTGAAGATAGTATTAAAATATTACTTAAAAAGACTAAACTAACTTCTAAAGATATTGATTTAGTAATTGCAGGTGATCTCTTAAATCAAATAACATCATCATGCTATGGAGCCTTAAATCTAAAAAGTCCTTTTCTTGGTATTTATACAGCATGTGCTACTAGTATAGAAGGCTTATTAATAGGAGCAACTTTTATCGACAGTGGTAAAGTAAATAATGCTTTAATATCTTGTTCATCTCATAATATGTCAAGTGAAAAGCAATTTAGAAATCCTACAGAATATGGTTCTCCTAAACCAGAAACTGCTACTTTTACGGCCACAGGTGGTGCTAGTGCACTTTTATCTAATAAACCTAGTAAAATAAGAGTTGTTAATGGACTTATTGGAACAATAGTAGATTTTAATCAAAAAGATGCTTTTAATATGGGAGCCGCTATGGCAGGAGCAGCAGCAGATACCCTTTATAAGTACTTAACAGAAACTAATACTAAGGCAAGTGACTATGATTTAATATTAACAGGAGACTTAGGTAAATATGGTAAAGAAATACTAAAAGACTTAATGCTTAATGAATATAATATAGATTTATCTAAAAACTATAATGACTGTGGAACAATGCTCTATGATTTAGAAGAACAAAAAGAAGTAATGGCAGGAGGAAGTGGTCCTGTATGTTCTGCTTTAGTTAATTATAGTACTATATTAAAAGACCTTATGAATAACAAATATAAGAAAGTCTTACTAATCGCAACAGGAGCCTTATTTTCTCCAATAATGCTTTATCAAAAAGAAAATATTCTATCTATTGCCAATTTAATATGTTTGGAGGCGATATAATGTATTTTATTAATTCATTTTTATTCTGTGGAATAGTTTGTTTAATCGCAGAGTTAATACTTGATAATACTAAACTAACTCCAGGCCATATAACCGCTATCTTTGTATGTGTAGGTTCAGCCCTTGATGCCTTTTCTATCTATGACTTCTTTATTGCAAAAGTAGGAGGAGGAGCCTTACTTCCTATTACAAGCTTTGGTCATTCTCTAATTCATGGAGCCTTACTTGCCGCTGAATCTCATGGCATAATAGGTTTGTTAATGGGCATCTTTGATCTTACTGCCGCCGGAATAACAGCAGCGATTATCTTTACCTTTGTCTTTACTTTAATTTTTAAAGCAAAAGATTAGAAATAGTAAATAATAATAGTAGGAGGTACTAATTATGAAGATACTCTTAATACTATTATTATTTTTTTCTTGGGCAAATGTTTCTGCCCAAACCATAACTACACCTTATCTAAAGGTAGGAGAAGTTAATGCTAATTATCAAGCTAAGGATAATGAGAAAATAGAGAAAGTTACTTACTATAAACAGGAAAAGATAGATAAAGAGTTTAAATATTTAGAAGAATGTAATCTTGAATATCCTCTTAAAAGTAATGAAGTAACTTATGGAGAATATACTAACTATAGTAAAGAAAAACTTAATGATAAAAGACTAGATGAAGATATTAAAACTATCTATTATTATAAAGAATTAAAGAAAATAGATAACTTAACTATTAGTAATATAGATAATCTCTTAATTACAAAGATAACTTTAAAGTATAAAGATAAAACTATTTATGAAGGTAATAACTACAATATTAAATTATCTAAAAAATATAGTCCTGAGTTTCTAGAGTTAGAAGTAACATGCTTTTTAAATCAAGGAGATAGAAAAGGAAGCTTTATAATAGAAAACTCTAATTATATTAAAGATAAAATAACTATAACTAAAAAAGGCTATAGTAAGATAAAACTTAAGTTAATAAATTATTTAACAAAAACTCTTTATGATGAAAAAGTCTTAAGTAAATCTAATATAGAAGATAAATTTTATATAAAAGTTATTTCTAAAGAAAAGTTATATCGTTACCGTAAGAAGTATTATAAGTGTTATAAAGATGATAATATAACTGATACTTCAGTTCATAATGGTTATAAAGTTATAGATACTATTAATAAGTATTATCTATATAGAAAGGAGACAATAGAAGTATATGATGATATAACACTCTCTAATTACTTAGATTTATCTAAGGTAATAAAGGAAAGCACTATTCCTCTTAGTAAGTTAGAGTTTAACTATTCTAATACTTGTTCTAAAACTATTTTAACTATTAAATATCAAGATTTTAAAGAAAATATAGATATTACTTTTGATTGTAGTGATTATCCTAAAAGTAAAGTACATAAAGGTAAAACTAAGTCTCTTACAAGAGGAATATTTGGTATTTTGTTTAAAACGTTAATCTTTGCGAATTTTGTAGGTTGAAATTAATAACTACTTCTGTCGAAAGCCTTGTTAATTAAGTAAATTTTATTTATTCTTAAGACAAGAAAGGATAGATACTATGACAGAAGAAGCTTTAAGATATGTTGGTTTAGTTAAGAATATTACTAGTAAGTATAATTTTAGAAGTGATTATGATGATTTATTTCAAGCAGGAATGTTAGGATTACAAACAGCATTACAAAAGTATGATGCAAAAAGAGAGACAAGCTTTACAGATTATGCTTATTTGTGGATAAAAGGAGAGGTCTTAAAAGCCATAAATAATGATTATGGGATTCATGTCTCAACTGATACTTATAAATTAAGTAAAGAAATTAAAGAAACAAGAGAATATTTATCTCAAAACTTAGGAAGAGAACCTACTACTTTTGAAATTTCTTATATGCTAGGAGAGCCTGAAGAAAAAATAGTAAGTGTTATGAATGCTGTTACAACTCCCTATAGTCTAGATAATAGTTATTTAGATGATGACTATAATTTATATAATAAAATCGCTCTTATTGAAAAAGGTTATGATGTAGGAGTATTAGACTTAAAAGAAGCGATTAATGGACTTGAAGAAAGTGAAAGAGAATTAATAATGTCAAGATACTATCAAGATATGACCCAAAAAGAAACAGCAGAGTCTCTTGGTATGTCTCAAGTTCAAGTAAGTAGAAAGGAGAGTAAGATATTAGAAAAGATTAGAACTAAAATTTCTTAAAAAAGTATGAATTTTGTAAATTGGTCCTAATTTCTAGGGCCAATTTTGCATTTTTCCCTGGTGAATTTATTAAATTGACCCTTGTTTTTGTAGTGAATTTGCAAAATCCTCTTTTTGCATTAATTTTCCTTCCATGCTAGAGTTGTAAACATCTACGTAGAAATATTAAAAATTATTGGAGGTATTAATGCAAAAAGAAGAAAAGAAAAAAGAGTTCTTTACACTTTTATCTGACACAACATTTAAAAGAATGTTTAAAGATGAAGATAGTAGATTCTTTTATGAAAAAGTAATTAAATATTATTCTAAATTGGATTTAGAGGGGTATGAATTATATGATAATGAGATAAATAGTGGAAATATTGCAAGAGATTATAGACTAGATATCTTATTAAAGAAAAATAGAGATTTTATTATAATAGAAATGAATAAAGATGTATCAGAAAGAGTCTTGATTAAAAACAGAATGTATCTCTTTAGTATAGCTGGTGGAGGACTAGTAGAAGGAGAAGATTTTAAAAAAATGCGTACTATTCTTATTAACTTTAATAATTCTAAATATAAAAATGATAAAGAAGCGATTAGTGTTGGATATGATTTAATAAATGAAAAATATAATGATGTAATAGATGAAATAAAAATTTATGACATATATCTTGCAAGTCTTGAAAATGTTCGTTATAATGGTAGTAACGAGAAAGAAACATATTTAGCAATGTTTAGAGCAGAGTCTTTTGAAGAGATGAGAGATATTGCTAATGGTAATGAGGAGGCTTTGAAAGTAGTGGAAGAACTAGAAAGATTAAGTGAAAATGATGAGTTTAGAGTCCTTTATGATGCTGAAAAGATGAGAAGAAAAGAAATAAACTCAGCAAGACTTGATGGCTATGATGATGGTTATGATGCTGGTAAGGAAGCTGGTGTTAAGGCAGAAAAAATAGAAATTGCTAAGAATCTTCTTAATATAGGTACACCCAAAGAAGATATAATAAAGGTTACTGGGTTAAGTATAGAAGAGTTAGAGAACTTAACTAATTAAATATTACAAAACTGATAGATACATTTTATCAGTTTTTTGATGTATTTATTTAACTTTTAATGTATAATATATGTAGTTGTAGAGGTGAGTTATGAGTATATATGATTTAACTATAGATGAATTAACAGAATACTTTCTAAAAATAGGTGAGAAAAAATATTATGCCACAGAACTTTTCTCTTGGCTTTATAATAAGAGGATTACTTCTTTTAGTGAAGCGACTAATATAAAGAAAGAAACAAGAGAAAGGCTAAGTAAAGACTTTATTATTTCTAATATAGAGATAGTTACAGTAGAGAAGGCGAAAGATGTTAGAAAGTACTTATTTAAACTTAATGATAACGAACATATAGAAGCGGTACTTATGAACCATGATTATGGTAATAGTCTTTGTATTTCTAGCCAAGTAGGATGTAATATGGGATGTAAATTTTGTGAGTCAGGTAGACGTAAGAAAGTACGTAATTTAACTACAGGAGAAATGGTAGAGCAAATACTTAAAGTAGAAGATGAATCTAACCTTAGAATAAGCCATGTAGTTATTATGGGAATAGGAGAGCCATTTGATAACTATGATAATATTTGTAACTTTATTAGAATAATAAATCATCCTAAAGGTCTTAATATAGGGGCAAGACATATAACAGTATCAACTTGTGGACTTGTTCCTAAAATACTAGAGTTTGCTAATTTCCCATATCAAGTAAATCTTGCTATTAGCTTACATGCTCCAAATGATAAATTAAGAAAAGAGATAATGCCTATCGCTAAAGTATATCCTCTAAAAGATTTAATAAATGCCATTAAAGTATACTTAGAAAAAACAAATAGAAGAGTAACCTTTGAATATATTATGTTAGATGGTGTTAATGATAAAGAAGAACATGCTTTAGAACTTGTTCATTTACTTAAAGGAATAAACTGCTATGTTAATTTAATACCATATAATGAAACAGATGCTTTACAGTATAGGCGAAGTAAACCTTTAACAATTGCTAAGTTTTATGATATACTAAAGAAAAACAATATTACAGTTACAATTAGGCGAGAATTTGGTGGTACTATTAGTGCTGCTTGTGGACAGCTTAGAAGTAAGAAGGAGGAAATATGAAATCGTTTTATTTAACTGATGCAGGAAAGGTTAGAGACCATAACGAAGACAGTGTTCTAATAGTACACAATAGTGATAACGATACCCTTATGGCTATTGCAGATGGTATGGGGGGACATTCTGCAGGTGAAGTCGCTTCCTCTATTGCTATAACCCATCTTGCTAAAGACTTTAATGAAAACTTCCATAATATGAGTAAGATGGACGCTGTTAACTTTTTAAGAGATAGTGTTAATGAAATAAATGATAGTATCTTTAGACATGAGAAAACTCATCCTGAAAGTAAAGGCATGGGAACAACACTTGTTACGGCAATTATTACTAAAGACTATATATTATTTGGTAATATTGGGGACTCCTCAGGTTTTGTTATGAAAGATAATAAATTACATAAAGTAACATATGATCATACATTAGTTAATTTGTTAGTGTCAGCAGGTGAGTTAACAGAAGAAGAAGCTAAGGATCATCCTAAGAAAAATGTTTTGATGAAAGCACTTGGGGCCAATGATCCTATCGATATAGATATCTTTGATTGTGATATGGAAATAGATGCTATACTTTTATCTAGTGATGGACTTACTAATATGTTAGATGAAGAATCTATTGAGAAAGTCTTAACTGGTGAAGGAGATATTGAAGATAAAGTTATAAAACTAATTAGGAAAGCTAATAATCGAGGGGGTACTGATAATATATCAGTGGCATACTTAATTTTAGGAGAAGGTGAAGAATAATGGTTACAAAGGGGCAAAAAATTAATGATCGTTATGAGATAATTAAATCAATAGGCGAAGGTGGTATGGCTAATGTCTATCTTGCATATGATACTATTCTTGATAGAAATGTAGCGATAAAAGTATTAAGGGGTGACCTTGCAAATGATGAGAAGTTTGTAAGACGTTTTCAGCGTGAAGCTTTATCGGCCTCAAGTCTTTCTCATCCTAATATTGTCGCTATGTATGATGTAGGAGAAGATAATGGACTTTATTATATCGTTATGGAGTATGTTGAAGGTAAAACACTAAAACAACTACTTAAAAAACGTGGTAGTCTAACTCTATCAGAAGCGATAGATATCATGTTACAATTAACAGATGGTATGGCTCATGCTCATGACTCATATATCGTTCATAGAGATTTAAAACCACAAAATATTATGATCCAAGATGATGGACAGATTAAAATAACAGACTTTGGTATTGCGATGGCTTTAAATTCAACGCAATTAACACAAACTAATTCTGTTATGGGATCAGTTCACTATTTACCACCTGAACAAGCGGCTGGTAAAGGGGCGACTATTAAAAGTGATATCTATTCGATGGGAATTATTTTCTATGAATTATTAACAGGAGAACTACCTTTTAAAGGAGATAGTGCTGTTGAGATTGCTTTAAAACAAATGAAAGAACCACTACCTGATGTTCATAAATTAAATAATGATATACCTCAGAGTATTGAAAACATCATCTTAAAATCAACTGCTAAAAACCCTAAAAATAGATATGATGATGCTAAGAGTATGCATAATGACTTATTAACTGCCTTAAACGATGATAGAATAAATGAAGAACCTTATGTTTATCCATATCCTGAAAATGAAGTAGATGAGACTACAAAAATAATGAAACCAATTAGTGATGAAAATGAAGGTATCGCTACTCCTATTACTGATGATAAGGTAAAAAAATCAAATAAATTAATTATCGCTTTATCAATAATCGCCGGTGTTATTGTAGTAGCACTACTAGCAGTATTCTTTATAATACCAGCACTAACAGCTGAAAAAGATGTTAAAGTACCAGATGTTAGTGGTATGACTGTAAGTAAAGCCGAAGATACCCTAGAAGATGCAGGGCTTACTGTTAATAGTAAAATTGAAGAAGTAAGTAGTGAAGATGTTAAGAAAAATAGAATTATTAGAACAGATCCTAGAAGTGGTAGTACTGTCAAAGAAGGAACAAGAGTAACTCTTTATAAATCTACAGGGGTTAAAACCTATGAATTAGAAAACTATGTTAATATGGATGTTAATGAAGTAAGAGAGACTCTAGAAGATATGGGATTAGAGGTAAAAATTCAAGAAATAGAGCCAGATTCTACAACTTGTTCTGTAATAGGACAAAACCTTGTTATTTCTCAATCACTTGATGAAGGTAGTGAAGTTAAATCAGGAGATGAAATAACTCTAACAGTCTTACAAGATATTACTTTCCCAGATTGGTATTTACAAACACCAGATGTGGTAACAAGTTGGGCAAATAATGCTTGTGTAACCGTAACTACAGAATATCAAGATGTAACAGATAGCAATATGGCAAATAAAATAATTACGCAATCACGTCCTAATGGTTCTACTGTTAGAAATAATGATAGTGTAACTATTACAATTGGTAGATTAGTAGAGTCTAATAATGATGATACTACTCCAACAGAACAGGGAGATGGTGATGATACTAATGATAATAATTCAGGTTCTTCATCAAATCCAAGTTCTCAAAGTGATGATTAGGAGAAAAAATGCAAGGACAAATTATTAAAATAAGTAGTAATAGACATGTAGTTAGTAGTAATAATAAAACTTATAATACAGTACCTAGAGGTAAATTTAGAAAAGATAAACTAATACCTAAAGTCGGGGATTATGTTAGATTTAATGAGAAAAGCCTAGTAATAGAAGAAATATTACCTAGAAAAAATACCTTTAATAGACCTATGGTAAGTAATATAGATAGAGCTTTCATCATTACAAGTCTTGTTAATCCTGACTTTTCTTTAGGTTTATTAGATAAATTTATCGCTCATATGGAACTTAATAATGTAGATATTGTTATCTGCTTAACTAAGACTGATTTAGTTAATAAAGAAACATATGATAAAATAAAAGAAATAATGGTATATTATACTAATATAGGGTACACTGTTCTTACTAATTTAGAACTAGATAAAATAAAAGAATTAATTAAAGATAAAACAGTTGTCTTTATAGGACAAACAGGTGCAGGGAAGAGTACTCTTTTAAATAAATTAAATCCTGATTGGAATTTAAAGACAGGAGAAGTCTCTCTTGCCCTTGGTAGAGGAAGACATACAACAAGAAATGTAGAATTATATGACTTTTTAGATGGGAAAGTCTTAGATACTCCAGGTTTTTCTGCCCTAGACTTATCTATTTATAAAAAAGAAGATATAAAATATGCATTTAAAGAGTTTTCTAACTATTCCTGTCCTTTTAGAGATTGTTCTCATACTAAAGAGGCTGAATGTATGATTAAGAAAGCAGTAAAAGATGGTGAAATTCTTAAAAGTAGATATGAAAGTTATTTAAAGTTCTATGAGGAGGCGATTAAATGATTAGTGCATCTTTCTTAACAAGTAAAGATATACCTCTTACTTTAACAAAATTAAATGATACAGATGTAGATTTAATTCATGTAGATGTTATGGATGGTAAGTATGTAGAGAATAAATCATTACCATTTAAAGAGATGAGACATATCTATAAGTTTACAGATAAAAGATTAGATGTTCATCTAATGGTTGCAGCCCCTAGTATTTATATTGGTGACTATGCTAGTTTAAATACTGAGTATATTACAATACATTTAGATACTCTAGAAGATACTTTAAGTAATTTAAAACTAATTAAAAGTTATGGAATTAAAGCAGGACTTGCTCTTAATCCAGATGATAAAGTAGAAAAATTAATACCTTATTTACCATATATAGATTTAATATTAGTAATGGGAGTTATACCAGGTAAAGGTGGACAAAAGTTTATTGATAAAACAATAGACAAATTAAAAGAATTAAAAGTCCTAAAAAAAGAATATAAAGACTTTAATTTTAAAATAAGTATAGATGGGGGAGTTAATGATATAGTTGCCAAAAAAATCTATAATTTAACAGATATTATAGTAAGTGGTAATTATATAACAAGTAGTGATGATTATCAAAAACAAATAAATAGTTTACGTTTTTAAAGTAAAATGTTATAATTTATTTAGATTTAAATAAAGAATAACGAAAGGGTGTAGTCTATGGATAATAAAAATGATAATAATAAAATTAATGAAGAAACTCCTAAAGTGGTAACACCTGGAACTGATAACACTGTAAATTCTACTCCAGTGAATAATGAACCTAAAGTAGTAGAAGCTTCTAATACCAATGAAGTTAATCAACAGACTGTAAATACAAGTAATAATCAAGATAACACAGTTCCAACTTCTGTAAAATTAGAAGAAAACACTACTGGTAAAAAGAAAAAAGGACATCCTGTATTTCTTGTTTTATTAATGTTATTTCTTTTCGCTTTTGTTTATTTTCTACCTGATATTACTGAATATGTAACTAATTATATGAATGAAAAAAATGGTGTTAATGAATTAAAGAGTGGAACTATGAGTTGTACTTTTAAAAATTCTACTGATAATTTAGATTATACTTATGATTTAAGTTTTAAGTATGAGAAGAATAGATTAAAGAGTAGTAGAATGACTACAACTAATAGATTAGCAGATACTGCAACTGATAATAGTATTTTAACAGAAAGAGAAAATTCTTGTGAGTTTCTTAAGACTGTTTTAGATGAAAATGATATTGGTATGACAGCAGATTGTAGTGTAAGTGCAGCAGTACAAGTTACTACCCAAAATATAAATTATGAAAAACTTGATATGGATTTTATTACTAATAATATTACAGAGTTTGAAGGATTTTATCCAGAGTATGAGTTAAATCAAAGTGTGACTACTATTGAACAAGAACTAGAAAATAGTGGTTATACATGCGAAAGAAATGAACAATAGAAAGAAGGAATTAAGATGAAAGAAGGAATTAAGATGAAAGAAGGAAAAATAATTTGTAAATCTACAACTAGCTCTCGTTTACTAAATGTTACCTGGGGGGGGGCAGTTTAGTAAGTATCTAGTAAATACTTTCTTCCGTTATGGCTTAAAAGAATAGAGGATAATTCTATTCTTTTTTGAGTGTAATAATGAAAGGAGTAAGATGATGAAAAATAAGAATAAAATAACAGTAATGATTATAAGTATACTACTAGTTTTAATATTATTATTAGCATTAACTTATGCTTATTTTAGAACAGAGTTATTTGGTAGTGAAGAGATTGTAAAAGTAGGAACATTAGATTTAGTACTGGATGAAACAAGTGAAGGGATAAGTTTAGATAATGCCGTAGGTATAAGTGATAGTGAAGGCTTATCTTTAGATGGTTCTACTTTTGAATTAAGAAATAATGGTAATAAGGCTGTAGATTATACCATTTATTTAGATGATAATACTATTGATGATACTGATACTAGAATTGATGATAAGTATTTAAAATATAACTTAACTAAAAATAATATAAGTAATGGAGCCTCTCTATTAACAAGTATAAAAAGTAATTCAAGTAGAGTCTTGGACAGTGGAACCATAGAAGGTGATTCTGCTAATAAATATAATTTAAAACTATGGATAACTGATGAAGTGGATGGAAATTATAGTGGTCAAGTCTTTAGTGGTAAGTTAAGAGTAGAAGTGAGTCAAGAAAGAGTAAAACCTAACGAACCAGAACTAGATGATAATATGATTGCTGTTACATATAATGGTACTAACTGGGTTAAAACAGATAAAGATAATAATTGGTATAATTATGATGAATTAAAATGGGCTAATGCTGTAACTGTTAGTAGTGCTACAAGAAAAAACTATTTAAGTGCAGATATAGGAACAGTAATAAATATGGATGATATAGAGACAATGTGGGTATGGATACCTAGGTATAGTTACAGTATAGGAAGTGAAGATGGAACAAATTATTATGGAAAGCAAGGAGAGTATTTAGATAATATACCAACTAGATTATCACCAGGTGAGATAGATATAAAGTTTATTGATACTGATACTAAAGAAAAAGGAAGTGCAAAATACCTAGTAAGTGAAGGAATAAAAGATAACAGTTGGTATACCCCAGATGCTTTTACTTTTGGAGATGTGGAGCTTTCTGGAATATGGGTAGGAAAGTTTGAAACAAGTAGTAGTAATCCTTCTCTTAGTAGTGGTGGAGGCAATACTACTAGTCTAGATCCAATGATAAAACCAAATGTAACAAGTTGGAGGAATATAAATGTAAGTAATGCTTTCCATGTAAGTTTAAAAATGAATGATGAAGGAAATAGATACGGTTTTACTGAAAATATTGATGCTCATATGATGAAGAATAGCGAGTGGACTGTAGTTAGTTACCTTAGCCAGTCTAAATATGGTAAGTTAGGAAATACTAATTTTAGTGGTGCGAATAAAGAGATATATCAAAATAAATCGGATCAATATATAACAGGTTGTAGTTATGGTAGTCAAAGTAATGGAAATACAGATTATGGCTGTCAATATACTTATGATATAGATATAAATGGAACAGGTGCAAGTACAACAGGAAATATCTATGGTGTATATGATATGAGTGGTGGTTCTGTAGAATATGTCATGGGTAATTATAATGATGAAGTAGGAAGTAGTGGTTTTGAAATTATGCCAGAGTCAAAATATTATGATAAATATACAAGTGATACAGTGAGTGATGCTTGTAATGGGAACTTATGCTTATCACATGGGTTTGAAAGCAATAATTGGTATAATGATAATGAATTAAATAATTTTCCTAATGTTTGGTTATTAAGAGGTGGTAGAACTAATAATGATAATGTTGCAGGAATATTTTCAATTATGACAACATCGGTTAATGGTGGAAGTTTTACAGATCATTCTTTTCGCCTTGTTTTAAGTATTAATAATTAAATATACTTATAGTAAAATTTGACATAAAGTGTTTAAATTTTTGTAATTAATTTTTTGAGATGTTTTAAAAGTAAGCATTCATGAGTTTATCATGTTTGCTTCTTTTTTTCTTGACTAAATCTATCTATTATGATACCTTATAAGTAGAAGAGGCGATGCATAAAAGATGGAAAAAGAAGGAGTGATGAAAAAAATTAAATTTATGTGAATTTTGTAAATTGAAGTGATTTTTGATGTGAATATTTAAAATTTCCCTAGAGAAAATATTAAATTGAAAGCAGATTTTTTATGAATTTTAAAAATTGCCTTTTTGCAATCATTTATAGACTATGCTATAACACTTGCAGAAAGGAGAAAGTATGAAAAAATTTCGTGAAAGAAAAATTCCAAAGAATGTCTCTAATGAAAAGATTAGAGAATATATGATATCTAATAACTTTGTCTATGAAGGAACACTTGATGGTGTATTTAAAGCTATTATGGGTGGATGTCTTTTATATTTAGGAGATTTAATATCTAAATTAACTGGGCTTGATAAAGATTTTATTATTAAAAACTTTAAAGAACAGAATGTTGAACATAAAATAGCGAATGCTCTTGAAAGAAAGAAAGTATCTGATTTTATCTTTAAATTACCAGGATTTATTATTAACTTAGAATGTAATCGTGGATACTGGGATGGACTGATAGAAAGAAATGATGCTTACTTTGGAAAATTAAAAGGCGAATTATTAAGTAAAGGTGAAGAGTATAGTAAGAAAATAAAAGTAATACAGATTAACTTTGATATCTTCGATAACTTTGAAGAATGTTTAGGAAAAGAGAACATATCTAAATTTTATATGAAGAATAATGAAAATATAATAGAGACTAAAACAAGTGAAAAGATACATATAGACATGATGAAAAGTTATAATAAGTATCTTAATGAAGAAGAATTAACTAAATTAGACAAAGAATTAGTAATATTAATGTTAGATGATTATCTAGAAATTAAAAAAATAGCGGAAGGAGACGAGGAACTTATGGAAGTAGCAGAAAGATTATATGAACTAACAGATAACATTGATAATATAGGACTATATGATCCTGAGAAAAGAAGAAAAGAAGAAGAAGCTTTAAAGATAGAGTATCATAGTAATATTGCTAGAGAAAAAGGTATTGAACAAGGAATTGAGCAAGGAATTGAGCAAGGAAAAAAAGATGGTGCTAATAACGAAAAAAAATCTATTGCAAAGAATCTTCTTAATATAGGTATGCCTATAAAAGATATAGTTAAAGCGACTGGACTTTCTAAAAAACAAGTAACAATGCTAATTGTTAATTTTAACATTATAATAACCAACAATTTTAAAAATAAAATAACCAATATTATATAGAAAATAAGAATAA
>CALVIS010000005.1 GCA_944331805.1 uncultured Bacilli bacterium | reverse complement strand
ACCGATTTTTATAATAGGACATTTTGTTTTGTAAACGAAAATACAAAAGCGGACATTTTGAAAAAAAAGTCACAATAGAAAGAAGTTTTCTTGAATTTGCTTCTTTTTTTTGATAAAATATACCTTGAAAAGAATAGATAAGGGCAAAAGAGATAAGCTTTTGTATCTTTTTTTTGAAATCTTGAAGGATGTGAAATAATGGCAGTAAAATATGATGATAGTTCAATAAAAATATTAGAAGGATTAGAAGCAGTTAGAAAAAGACCAGGTATGTATATTGGTTCTACTGATAAAAGAGGTCTTCACCATTTAGTATGGGAAATTGTTGATAATGCTATAGATGAAGCGATAAATGGTTATGGAAAACATATTGTTATAACAATTCATTCTGATAAAAGTGTTAGTGTAAGTGATGAAGGTAGAGGTGTACCTGTTGGAATGCATGCATCAGGTAAACCTACTCCTGAAGTTATTTATACAGTTCTTCATGCTGGAGGTAAATTTGAAGAAGCAGGATATAAAGTATCAGGAGGACTTCATGGTGTTGGTGGTAGTGTTGTTAATGCCTTATCGAAATGGATGGAAGTAACAATAAAAAGAGATAAGGGAGAGTACTATATTCGTTTTGAAAATGGAGGAAAGGTAGCAGTTCCTTTAAAGAAGATTGGTACTACTAATAAAACAGGTACAACAGTTAGATTCCTACCTGACCCTGAAATATTTTCAACTACAAACTTTTCATATACAACTATCTGTGAAAGAATGCAAGAGTCTGCTTTTCTTTTAAAAGGTTTAACTATTGAAGTACATGATGAAGAAGATGATAGACATGCTAAGTTTTGTTATGAAACAGGTTTAGTTGCCTTTGTAGAATACTTAAACGAAGATAAAACTACTCTACATAATGTATTAGACTTTGAAGGGGTTAAAAATAAAATAGATGTAGAAATCGCTATGCAATATACTGATACATATCAAGAGAATATTGTATCATTTGTTAATAATGTTAAAACTAGTGATGGTGGTACTCATGAAGTAGGATTTAAAACGGCTTTGACTCGTGTGTTTAACGACTATGCTAAAGCGAATGGTTTTATTAAAGGTAAAGAGAAAGCCCTTGAAGGTAGTGACGTTAGAGAAGGTTTAACTGCTGTCATTTCCCTAAAAATACCAGAAGACATGTTACAGTTTGAAGGACAGACTAAAGGAAAACTTGGTACTCCCGGGGCTAGAACAATAGTAGATTCTATTGTTACGGAGAAATTACAGTTTTACTTAGAAGAGAACAAAGCTATTGCAACAGAAATAATTACTAAATCATTAAAGAGTAAAGTAGCAAGAGAAGCAGCACGTAAGGCAAGAGAAGAAGCAAGGAAGGGTAAAAGTAAAAATCCTAAGGAAAGAGCCTTATCTGGTAAACTTACTCCAGCTCAGTCTAAAGATAAATCTAAAAAAGAACTATTCTTAGTAGAGGGTGACTCTGCAGGTGGTTCTGCAAAGCAAGGAAGAGATAGAAAATATCAAGCAATACTTCCTTTACGTGGTAAAGTTTTAAATACAGAGAAAGCTAAAGTAGAAGATATCTTAAAGAATGAAGAGATTAATACCATGATTTATACTATTGGAGCAGGTTATGGGGCTAACTTTGATATAAATGACTGTGAATATAATAAAGTAATCATCATGAGCGATGCTGATGAAGATGGTGGACATATTCAGTGTTTACTTCTGACATTCTTCTATCGTTATATGAGACCATTAATAGAAGATGGAAGACTTTATGTAGCACTTCCTCCACTATTTAAAATCCAAAGTGGTAAAAATATAGAGTATGCTTATACTGTAGAAGAGATGAAAGAAAAGTCTAAAGGTAAGAAATGTGAAATCCAAAGATATAAAGGTCTTGGTGAAATGAATGCTGATCAGTTATGTGAGACTACTATGAAACCAGGAACAAGAACTTTAATCAGAGTTAAAATAGAAGATGCTCAACTTGCTGAAAAACGTGTATCTGTTCTTATGGGAGATGATGTCGCTCCTCGTAAAGAGTGGATAGATGAAAATGTTGAGTTTACTTTGGAAGATGATTATAAGATTTAGGAGGTTTGGTTTATGAAAAGTGACTATGATATACCAGCTTATCATTTTTCTATTTTAAAAAAAATAACTATTAAAAAAGAAAAAGAGGTAAGACCTCAAGTGTTTTATGTAGACAAACAAGTAAAAAAAACAATGATACCTTTTGAAAATGTAGATGGGTTACTAGTGAATGAGGTACAACAAGTATTAGGTATAAAAACACTCACTATTGCTTGTACTGTTAATATTGGTACTGAAGAAATAATTCTTTCAGAATATCATTTTTCTAATTTAGAATTAGAAGAAAAAGAATATGATACAATTAACTCATTAATGAAAGATTATTGCTATAGTGAATTTCCTGATGCCTCATTAGAAGAGCAACGCCGTATGAATTGTTTTTTAGAAAGATATGTAAAAGATACCGAAAGCCAAGTGTTTAGAAAAGTAAACAAGTCAAAAATGAAATATCCTTATGAAGAAGAAACGTATGATTAAATTTAAATATATGGAGGCTTTAACTTATGAAAGAAAATACCTTTGATGTACCAGCATATAAATTCTTTGCTTGGAAGATAGATGATGGACAAGTATCTCATACATTAGATGATTATAAGTTTTTATTTGACAATGATGGTAGTATGATAAGTATTCCTTTTGAAAATATAGATGGATTAAAGGTTGTAGAGGTTCAGACTTTATTATCTACATCTGAGATAGTTATTAGTGGTGGATCATATTATAGTTTAAATTATGGTAAAAACGGAACTTTTGGAAAATTTGACATTGTAAATTTGTTTTATTTTGATTCTGATTATCTTAATGAACATAGAGAAGAAACTATTGATAAATTATTAGAAAAACTTATGGAAAGAGAGTATGTGTCAATAGATGAAAGTATAAAAAGAATGCATAGATGCTTTTTTGAAAGATATCAAGATGGTAGTTATGAGAAAACTAAGGAAAGAATAAAAAAACTAGAAATGAGAAAGTAGTGATAAAATGGCTAAGAAAACAGAAACTAAAGAAGTATTAGAACGTATTTGGGATTATACTCTTGAAGATATAATGGGAGAGAGATTTGGAAGTTATTCTAAATACATTATTCAAGAGCGTGCTATCCCTGATGCAAGAGATGGATTAAAACCTGTACAAAGAAGAATACTTTATTCTATGTATAAAGAGAAAAATACTTATGATAAAGGATATCGTAAAAGTGCCAAGACAGTTGGAGATGTTATCGGTAATTACCATCCTCATGGTGATTCATCTATTTATGATGCCATGGTTCGTATGAGTCAGTCATGGAAGACTAGACTTCCTTATATTGATATGCATGGTAATAATGGTTCTATCGATGGTGATAGTCCCGCTGCTTATCGTTATACAGAAGCACGTCTATCAAAAATTGCTAATGAAATGTTACGTGATATAAATAAAGATACTGTAGAAATGGCTCCTAACTTCGATGATACAACTCTTGAACCTACAGTACTTCCTGCAAGATTTCCTGCTTTGTTGGTATACGGTGCCATGGGTATTTCTGCAGGATATGCTACTAATATTCCTCCTCATAACTTAGGAGAAGTAATAGATGCCACAATACATAGAATTGATAATCCTAATTGTGGCTTAGATACTTTAATGAAATATGTTAAAGGACCAGATTTTCCAACTGGTGGTATTGTTGAAGGTATTAAAGGAATAAGAGATGCTTATGAAACAGGTAAGGGTAGAGTTATTATTAGAAGTAAATATGCTTTTGAAGGTAATTCTCTAGTTATAACTGAAATACCTTTTGAAGTTAATAAAGCTCTACTTGTTAAGAAAATAGATGATATTCGTCTTGATAAAAAAATAGATGGTATTGTTGAAGTAAGAGATGAGTCTGCTGAAGATGTTAGAATTGTTGTTGATTTAAAGAAGAGTGCTAATAGAGAATTAATTGTTAATTACTTATTAAAAAATACTGATTTACAAATTAGTTATAACTTTAATATGATTGCCATTGTTAAGAAAAGACCTCGCTTACTTGGTTTAAAAGGAGCCTTAGATGCTTTTATTGACCATCAAAAAGAAGTTATTACGCGTCGTAGTCAGTTTGATTTAGACCATGCTAAGAGTGAATTACATATCGTTGAAGGACTTATTAAATGTCTATCTATCTTAGATGAAGTAATTCGTGTTATTAGAGCAAGTAAGAATAAAGCTGATGCTAAAGAGAATTTAGTTAAAGAGTTTGATTTTTCTATGGCTCAAGCAGAAGCAATTGTAACATTACAACTATATCGCCTAACTAATACTGATGTTGTAGAACTTGAAGAGAGAATGGCTACCTTAAGAAAAATAATAGATGGCTTAACTGCCATACTAGGAAATGAAGAAGTATTAAAGAAAGTTATGAAAGATGAATTACGTAAAGTAAGAAATGAATATGCACTACCAAGATTAACTGAAATAAAAGATGAGATAACAGAAATAAAAATAGATACGACTGTTATGATACCTAAAGAAGATGTTATTGTTACTTTAAGTAAAGATGGCTATATTAAAAGAACTAGTCTAAAGAGTTATAGTGCAAGTAAAGATGAAGAGACTACTTTAAAAGAAAATGATTACTTAATAGGTATGTATGAAGCATCTACTTTAGATACCTTACTTGTCTTTACTAATCAAGGTAACTTCTTATTTATACCAGTTCATACTATCTATGATTTAAAATGGAAAGAACTTGGTAAACACGTTAGTAATTTAGTACCTTTAGGAGAAGGAGAAGAAGTCATATCTAGTTTACTTGTTAAAGACTTTAAGAAAGATGTTAATGTTATTATTTCTACTGCAAATGGTATGATTAAAAGAACAGGTCTTTCTGACTTTAAGATAACTAGAATAACTAAGCCTAGTAGTTGTATTAAACTAAAAGATGGTGATAGTGTTGTAGATGTTATGTTAGATACTAATCCAGATATCTTTATCGCTACATCTTTAGGTTATGGACTATGGTTTTCTAAAGAAGAAATACCTATTGTTGGTATAAAAGCTAGTGGAGTTAAAGCGGTTAACTTAAAAGATGATACCGTTGTTAGTACTATTAACTTTGATGAGAATACAAGTGACTATCTTGCTATCCTTACTGATAAAGGTACAGGTAAAAGAGTTAAACTAAAAGACTTTGAAAAGAGTAGTAGAGCAAGAAGGGGCTTAATGACTATAAGAGATGTTAAGACTAATCCATATCATGTTATTAAGGCCTTAATGCCTACTAATAAAGACCATATAGGACTTAAAAATGGTGATATTACATTAATAAAACCAACAGAACTACCTATTACTGATAGATATTCTACAGGTAGCACTATTAATAAAAAAGGACTTACTAATGCCTTCCTTTATAAGACATTAGAAAAACCTACTGAGAAAGAAGATACTACTCCTAAGAAAGACCAAGTCTCTCTTGAAGATATTGATAAAAGATTAATGACAATAGATGACTTTTTGAAATAAGTCGTCTTTTTTTGCATATTATTTATTAGGTGATGTTTATGTCTAAAGAAAGTTTTAAAGCATTTATTAAAAAAAGACCAGAGTTAGCTCAAGCTGTCTTTAATAATAAAACTACTTTTCAAAAGTTATATGAAGCCTATGATATGTATGGAGAAGATAGTAATGTCTTTGATGAATTATTAACACCAAAAAAAGAAGTAAAAGAGAGTCCTTCTACTTCATTTAAAGAAATAACAAATTTATTTAGAAATATTGACTTAGATACCGTTCAAAAAAGTGTTAATGGGTTGCAGAAAGCCGTAAGCCTAATTAGTGAAATAGTTCCTAAAAATAATGACGAATATATACCAAATTATGAAGAACGACCAATTAATAAATATTATGAGGACTAATGCAAGTAGAAACAAGATTAAAGATTAAAAGTAATCCTAATCTTTATAGATATTTAAGAGAAAATTCTTATTGGTATAAATATCTTAATAGAAGTCCAATATTTCTAAAACAACTAGAAGAAGAAATGAAAGAAAAATATCGCTTAAGACCAAGCGATAAAATAGAAAATATTTCTAATAGTCTAAACTTAATAAAATCATTTCTAGAAGTAATGAGATAGTTTTAACTATTTCTTTTTGATTTCTCATCTCTTTCTGCAATACTTTTCTTTACATAAGATAATGACTTAGTACATTCTCTTGTATCTACATTTTGTTCACTTTCTTGATAAACACTTAATACTTTATCAATTTCAAAATCTTTTAATAACATAAGAATGCTATCTAAATATACTTTACCTGCTTTTAAATACTCTAAATCATTTTCTGTTAAATCTTTATCTTTGTAAGTTAACATAGAAACTGCTTCAGATGCAAATTGAATAGAGAAATTTCTTTCTTTAATATCTGTTTTATGATTTATTATATATTTTTCATAGCCATTAAATCTCTGTGCTAAAATAATTGCACTATCTTTAGTTAAGTTGTTTCTTAAGACTTCATCATAAATATCTTTATATAAAAATAAATATACATCAGTTATATAATCTATTAAATGTTTATCTATATTTTTAGATTCATTTAATAAAGTAAGAAAAAGTTCTACATGGTCAAGTGCTAACATCTTATTAGCTTTTAATCCTGAACCATAAATTTTATTATAAAAATTATAATCTAAGTAAATTCCTAAACCTCTACTTCTAGTATTATAATTATTTAAGAAACTTATATCATCAGTCGCTCTATCAAGAAGTTGTATTGTTAATCTATTAGCAGCTAAATCAAAGTCAATACCATTTATTATTTTAGCATCAAGTGTA
Source organism: uncultured Bacilli bacterium (assembly GCA_944331805.1). Lineage (GTDB taxonomy): Bacteria > Bacillota_I > Bacilli_A > RF39 > UBA660 > Onthousia. The sequence continues at coordinate 32,590 of CALVIS010000005.1, read as the reverse complement.
CCATCGCCTTCATTATATATAGTCCATATTCTATTAAGAAACTTAAATGCTAAAGTAGGACTAATACTTTTTAATTTATCATCTATAACACTATCAATAAGTTCTAATTTATCGTTATCTATTTTAGTATTAAAAAAAACTTCTTCATATCTACGATTAAATATTAATAAATCCTCAAGTAGAGTAAGTTCTTCATTACTAAAACCTCTCTTATGTTTAACACTATTAAATGCTATCTTATCATTTCTATCTCTTAAACTTTTCATTCATTATTCCCCCAATTAACTTTATTATATATTTTATTTATGTAAAAGAAAAGGAAAATGTGATATATTATTAAAGAAAGAGGGAAGAGTATGGACTATAATTTAATTTATCAGGAGTTATTATTAGATATAAAAAACTCTAATCTAGCTTTTAATATAAGAAAATCTTTAAATGATATTTATAATGATAAAGACTTAATTAGTCTAATTAATAAATATAAAGAAACAGGGAATGAAACCATAAAAAAAGAAATCTATAATAATGAGAAATTTATGAGATATAAACGATTAGAGAACGAGACTAATCTCTTAATAATGAAATTAAATAAGATATTTAAAGAAATAGGTGAAAGAGATGAGAATAATTAGTGGTAAATATAAAGGTAGAGTTTTAAAAGGTTATACTCTTAAAGGAACTAGACCTACTATGGATAGAGTTAAAGAATCTTTATTTGCAACTATTAATGATTACCTAGATAATAGTATTTGTCTAGACCTTTTCGCAGGAAGTGGTAATCTTGGTATAGAAGCTTTAAGTATGGGAGCAAGGGAAGTAGTATTTGTAGATAAAGAGTATATGGCTAGTAAGACTATTAAAAGTAATTTAGATATGTTAGGTACTAATATTAATGCAACTATTCTTACTATGGACTATTTAAAAGCCTTAGATAAGCTTTATCCTAAACAGTTTGATATTATCTTTTTAGACCCACCTTATAAAACAGATTATCTAAGTAAAGCTTTAAAGAAAATAAGTGAGTTAAATTTATTAAAGGGGATAGTAGTCTTAGAAAGTGATAGTTTAGAAAAGCTAGACTTTAGTGATTATTATGAAGAGATTAAGACTAAGAAGTATGGCGATAAATATATTAGAATACTAAAAAAGAAAGACTAGTCATCTTTCTTTATTTTAAAATAAAACGTTGTTCCTTTATTCTTAGTAGATTTTACTCCATATTCATAGTTATGTAATAAAAGTATATTTTTAACAATAGATAGCCCTAATCCAGTACCATAAACATAGCGTTTATGGTTTTTCTTACTACGATAATATCTATCAAAGATATGGTCTATTTCTTTTTTATCAATACCTTTACCACTATCTATTACCATAATAGTATAATCTTTATCATCTTCAACTACTTTAATAATAACTTTCTTATCATTTCCTGTATAGTTTAAAGCATTATTAAGTAAATTATATATTACTTGTTCAATCTTCTTTTTATCGGCATTAATCATTAATTTATCTATATTATTATGAATAAACTCTATACTGTAACCATCTTTAATGACATAGATATTATGTTGTTTAACTATTCTTTTTATTAGTTTAATTAAATCAAAACTACTAATATCAAGCTTATCTAAATCATTCTCTACTTTAGTTAAAGCTAGGATATCATTAACTAAGTCATTAAGACGATTAACTTCTTCAATAATAATATTTAAATTACTTTTACACTTTTCTTTATCATCAATATTAATATCTAAAATTAACTCAGCATAAGCTTTAATCATCGTAAGAGGAGTCTTTAAATCATGAGAGACATTAGCCATTAAGTCTTTTTGTAATTCCTCCGTCTTAGATAACTCTTCTTTCATATCATTTAAAGCATCAGTTAAATCTATAAGTTCTTTAATATCACTACCAGAATCAAAATTAGTCTTAAGTTTTCCTTTAGAAATTAATTTAGCAGCTTTAGAAATTCTAATAATAGGATTAGATAGTCTTTTAGAGATAAAATAGGCAACGACAATACTTAGAAGTAATACTACAATACTTACAATTATTAACTGCTGTTCAATAATATTAATAGTAGAGTCAAGGGGAATTAGAGAAGTAGAGATAAATATATAAAGATTATTACTTAATCTAGTGGCATTCATTATACTTTTTGCTCTTGTAAAATTATTAACTAGATTATAAGTCTTAGTCTTTTTATTACTATTAATAAAGTTCCTCTTAATCGCTTTACTTCTTAAATTACAATTACTACTATAAGTAGAGTATAGATTATCTCCATTACTATTAGTTAATTCAATACAAACATTTTCACTATAAGAGACTCTATCAAGTTTTTCATATAAAGAGGTATCATTTTCAGTTACTAAAATATCTTGAGCTAGATTTTTAATAGTTCTAGTCTTAGTCCATTCATAGAATGTATTTATAAAGATAACTTGGAAAAAGAAAAGAAATATTAAAATAAATAGAGAAAATATTGCTAAGTACTTAAATATTTTAGTAGCAAGACTATTTTTCATCATCAAATTTATATCCTATACCTCTAACAGTAATAATTAAGTCTCTATATCTACCTAAATTATTTCTAAGCATCTTTATATGAGTATCAACCGTTCTATCATCTCCATAAAAGTCATACCCCCATATTTTATTTAAGAGTTGTTCTCTTGAAATAGCCATCCTCTTATTATGAATAAAGTATTTTAGTATCTCAAACTCTTTAGGTGTAACATTAATCTCTTTATCATCTATTCTAATAGTATGTTCTAAGAAATTAACAACTAACTTATCATAAGAATAACTATCAACATCTCCTTTAGTCCTCTTTAATATTGCTTTTACTCTAGCCATTAATTCTCTTGGAGAGAAAGGCTTACATAAATAGTCGTCAATCCCTCTATCAAAGCCTTCTAGTTTATCAACTTCATCATCTCTAGCGGAAAGAATAATAGTAGGTATCTTTTTTTCTTTAGGAATACTATTAAGTAAAGTAAAACCATCCATAATAGGCATCATAATATCTAAAATCATTAAATCAAACTTATTATTATTTAATAGTTCTAAAGCTTTAACACCAGAGTCTGCTTCCATAACATCATAACCATCTAAAGATGCATATTCTCTAATAACTTCTCTAATATTTTTCTCATCATCTACAATTAGAATCTTTACTTTCTGCAAAGTCATCACCTCTTTGGCATATATTATATCATAAGTAAAAGGTGATTAAATGAAAAAAATTAAAAGTATAGTAAGGAATATAAAGTTTAATAGTACAGTTTTAGGACTAATAAGTGGAGCCTATACAGTTAATACTTTGTATAATGTAAGTATAGTAGAAAATGGTATTTCTCTTAATAATAAAGAAGAATTCTATGCAACTAGTCTTATATATGGAGTCTTAATGGCTAGATTTATTTATGCTAATCATAAAGAGGGGAAAGAGTTAGAAAATGATAAAGTTAAGATAATAAAATGAAATTCAAATCTTTCTACATAGACACTAAAGAAGAATCTCATTTCGCAAAAAGCATTTTTTTTCGATTTTGCGAAGTGAATTTATTTTTTTAGACTTGTTTTAACTTGATATAAGTTATAGAAAGTTGTAAATATTACATTTAGACTAGTTGAAAAAATAAGACCCCACATACCTATTTTTAATAAAGAGAAAATAAGTAGGAAGATAGTTCTAATTAAGGTACCTATAATAGTTGCCTTAAGACCTAACTTAGTTAAGCCCATAGCATCTAAACAAGCAGATAAAGGAGATTGGATATATTGTAAAATACAAATAGGAGCAAGAAACCTCATATAGGCGACTCCTTCATGAGTATTATAAATTAAACCTAAGAAGAACTCTGGGAAAATAGCAAGAAGAGTAGAAGCAGGAACTCCTATTAAAAGAGAAATACCAATCGCTTGTCTTAACTTCTTTTTAGCATAATCATAATGCTTACTACTAGTTGCTTTTGATATAATAGGTAGCAAGGCTTGACTTATTGCCATTGTAAAGAATGATGGTAGAAGTAAAAGAGGCATAACAAAGCCACTGATAACACCATACTCAGTTACAATAAAGTTAGAACTGTATCCGACATAAGTTAAAGCATTAGTTAATATTATAGGCTCTAAGAAGTATCCAAAAGAACCAATAAGACGACTTGCAGTTGATGGTATACTTATATTCATCGCTTCTTTTGCATATCCCTTATTAAAGGCAAGGTCCTGTTTTTTAATCGTTAAATTCTTAGGTAAGAAGAAAAATAAAACTAAAATAGATGATAATTCACTAATAATATTAGTTAAAATAACAAAAGTAACTGCCACTTCTAAGCCTTTACTAATAAAGATAGGGACTCCTATAATAATTAAAATAAGTCTTATAATATCTTCTAAGACATTAGATGTAACGTGTGGAAGCATTTGTTGTTTACCAAAGAAATAACTTCTTAAAATACTAGAAGTACTAGTTAAAGGTAATACTACACATATTGCAAGAATAGGAAGTAGAGCCCTTTTTTCATGTAAAAAGTTAAAAGCAAGAGTAGGGGCAATGACGATAACAAAAGAAATTATTATAATATTAATTATTAAGGAAATAGGAAGTAGAGAAAAAAGAAGCCTTTTATTATTTTTAGACTCTTCCGCGATAAGTTTTGATAATGCCGTAGGAATACCAAATTGACATAGACCAATTAATAAAGAAAAAGTAGGTAGGACTAACATATAAAGTCCAATACCCTCGCTTCCCATTAATCTACTCATAACTATCTTTATAATCATCCCTAAAGCTTTAGTTAAGAAGCCACCAATTATTAAAATAATCGTTGATTTTATAAAAGTCTCTTTTCTCATAGACCCACCTCTAATTATAATATATGACTGTAAAACTTAAAAAATATGTAAAAATATGTTCGTAAAGTTATGTAAATCTCATCTGTAAAATTAATGTATTTTTTCTGTAAAATTTTATGTAACTACTTTTTTAATATTTAAGACTATGCTACACTTAAATTATCAATCGTAGTAAAGAGGTGTCGATTAATGGAAAATGTAATAGATTTTTTAGCAACTAAGGAGGTTTTAATAGTTCTAGCAATTATTGGACTTATTTTATTTGTATATTTTATTCTTTGGTTTCATGAATTTATGAAGAAACATGAAGAGAAAAAGAAGTTACAAAATAATACAATGCAACTTAATAAGTTAGTGGAAGAAGTTGCTAAAGCTAGAAAAGAAGAAGCAGCTAATGTAACTCCTATTACTAAAGAAGAACCTAAAAAAGAAGAGGTTAAAGAAGAAAAGGTAGAAGTTCCTCTAGTTAATAACACTACTGTAGTTACACCTACTGTTGTTCCTGAAGTAAAGGAAGAAAAAGCAGAAATAAAAGAACCTACTCCTGATGTTGTCATTGAAAGTGTTGCTTCTAGTCCTATAGAAGTAGAACCAGTAGTTGTAAGTGTTAAAGAAAATCCTGTTAATACAAATGATAGTATTATGCTAAATGATAAGTTTGAAGAAAAAGTAGAAGTAGTAGAGCCTACTGTTATTACACCAGTTGAAAGTCCTAAGAATGAAGAAGAAGTAATTAAATATAAAGATGAAGTTTATACAGAAAGTGAAGCGAAAGCAGAACTTGAAAGAATTACTGAAGAGTTAAAGAAACTTGAAAATGAAGATAAGGAAGAAAATATTGAACTTACTAAGTTTGAAACAGAACAAGAAGAAAATGCTATTATTAGTTTAGATGAACTAATCGCTAAAGGTAAAACAATTACAGAACAAAATGAAGTTACACAGTATCAAGATGATGGTAATGAACCTATAAGTATTCAAGAGTTAGAAGAAAGGTATAGAAAAGAAAAAGAACAAGTAGAAGTATTAGAAGTAGAAGAAGAACCTAAGACTGAAAAACCAAAACTTTCTATTGATGACTTCTTAAGTGCTAAAGAAAAAGTACCAAGTATAAATGAAGCTTATACTGAAAAGAAAAGTACTTATCATCCAAGTCCTATTATTAGTCCTATCTATGGTATTGAAGAAGAACCAGTTAAGAAGAACACTACATTAGAACTTGAGAATACTGCTAATTATGAAAAGTTTGATGAAGAGATTAGAAAGACTAATGAGTTTTTATCTAAGTTAAAAGAGTTACAACAAAAATTAGATTAAAAAAATAAAAAAGTATAAATTTTTAAAATTGGTCCTATTTCAGGGGTCAATTTTTAATTTTCTCTAGAGGAATTTACTAAATTGAAGCTCGTTTTTCCTTGAATTTTAAAAATTGTCTTTTTGTATTAATTTTCTCAATATGTTAGAGTTAAAACAATTATTTTTAAATCAGAAAAGGAGGTAATTATTATTAATGATTTAATAAATAAAGAAGATGTAAAAATAGTGAACATGATCTATGAAATAAGGGGAAAACAAATAATGTTAGATAGTGATCTAGCAGAACTTTATGAATGTAAAAATGGTACTAAAACTATTAATCAAGCGGTTAAAAGGCATATTAATAGGTTTCCCGAAAGATTTATGTTTCAGTTAACTGAAGAGGAATATGATTATTTGCGGTCCCAAGTTGGGACCGCAAAATATAGTGCAATGTCTAGGACTTTACCTTATGCTTTTACAGAACAAGGTGTTGCCATGCTTGCAACTATACTTAGAACACCTATTGCCGAAGAAACAAGTATAAGAATAATGGATGCCTTTGTGGCAATGAGAAAATATATTTCAACTAATTTACTGGGGCAACAATATATAAATGACTTAGTATTAAAAGATTCAAAAAGAATAGATTTATTAGAAGAGACATTTTCTAGTTTTAAAGATAAAAATAATCATCTATTTTTTGAGGGACAGATCTATGATGCTTATTCTCTTATGCTAAACATATTTGATAAATCTAAAGAAAGTATCATTATAATAGATAATTATATTGATAAGAATATATTAGATATATTATCTAAGACTAATAAACAAGTTACTTTAATTACCAATAAATATAACAATAAAGATTATGAAAAGTATAAAGAACAATATAGTAATGTAACATTAGTAATTGATAATTCTTTTCATGATAGATTTATTATTATAGATAAGAAAATTCTGTATCATTCAGGAGCAAGTTTTAAAGATTTGGGTAAGAAATGTTTTTCTATTACTAAGATAGAAGACACAGAAATATTAGATAATTTGTTAAGTAAGTTAAAGTAATAAAAAATTTACTTGCTAAGTAACTTATAATTGTGATAAGATTGATTTAACAATAGAAAGGAAGTATTGATATGCAGGGTAAAATAATTCGTCATTTTTCTAAAACACCATGTTTACAATATGTTACCTGGGGGGGGGGGCAGTTTAATAGTAATTTAGTTACTTTCTTTCATTATGGTTTAAAAGAATAGAGAATAATTCTATTCTTTTTTGTGTGTAATAATGAAAGGAGTAAGGATATGAAGAAGATATTATTAGAAACAAGTTTTAGTAAGATATATATGATAATAATGGTAATAATAACTTTATTAATATTAGGAGGATACTTTTCTTATGCGATGTTTACAGTAACAAAAGAAAAAGAAAATGCTATAAGTATCGTAACAGGCAATTTAACTTATAAGTTATTAGTGGATGATAAAGAAACAAATACTTTAACAGTACCATCTAATAGTAGAAAAGACTTTATAGTAACTTTATCTAACCCTAATAATAGAGTAGGAAGATTTAACTTTTATTATGAAGGAAGTTTGCCTGAAGGAGTAGATATAGGGTATATAGAAAAAGAAGGAGTAAATACCCCACCATCTAGTACAGGAATAAACTTAGAGAAAGTAGACACAACAGGAAGTAGTAATACTTATATAGTAAGAGTATCAAATACTACAGAAAGTGAAATAAGTATAGAATTAGGAGTAAGTGTAGGCTTAGATTATAATGATTTAGATTTACCAAGTGATGGACACTTACTAAGAAAGATAACATCAACAGGAACAGTAAAAGAAGTAATAGAAGATGATATCATGAATAGATTAAATTATGATGACTCTGAACAGACTTTTGTAACAGGAAGTAATCCTAATAATTATATATGGTATAGTGGAAAGTTATGGAGAGCGGTGTCTATAGATACAAGTGATAATTTTGTAAAATTAGTAACTCAGTGGAATATAAGTACTATTTCTTATGATAATAATAGTACTAATTTTGAAGATAGTTATATGGAATCTTGGTTAAATGATACAACAGTAGATGGCTTCTTAGGTAATTTAAGAAGTCCAGAGAAATTTATAAAATTGGATAGTAAGTGGAATGCAAGTATGGTGAGTGATGGTAAATTACCAAGTGAAGAAGAAGGCGGAACTATTGTAGAAGATGCAGTGGGACTTTTAAATCTTTATGAATATACTATGAGTGGAAGCTCTGAAAGCTATTTAAATAATGGACTTTATTGGTGGCTATTGACACCATATAATAATGCTATTAATAATTTTTTTGTATTAAATACTGGTCAAGTTAATTCTCTTTCTGTTACGAATAATTATGGTGTGCGGCCATCTATAAATTTAAAGTCTGAAATAAAGGTGGAGTCAGGAGAAGGAACAGTAGATAATCCCTATAGATTAGAAGGAGATAATGATAGTAATCTATCAGGCACACTACTAAACACAAGATATAGTGGTGAATATATAAATTTTGGAACTGGAGAAAATAATTTATATCGAATAGTTAGTCACGAAACTAAAGGACTAACAAAGATAGTTAGTGCAAAAACATTAAAAGAAAATGGAACTATTAAAACTGTGACTTTTGGAGATAGTGTATTTTATTCTAGCACAAATACAATAGGAAGTTTTCTTAATGGAGAATATTTAACTGATGGAGAATATTTAACAAGTGAACTAGTTAATATGATAGAAGATAATACAACTTGGTATTTAGGAACAGTAGGAAGTGGGGTTAGTTATAGATTAGCTAAATATAAAGATGTCAGTATGTCTGAATATGCTACAAATACAAATGCTAAAGTAGGCTTATTAAGGTTTGGGGAATTAATGGCCGGGCAATTTGATAGGAGTGAAAATAATGTAAATTATTGGACTTTAACACCATATAGTACGTCTCACGTGCGTTACGTAGGTAGCAACGGTGCTGCGTCCTTCAACTATCCGGACAGGGCTAACAACGTTTATCCTGCTCTAAACTTAAAATCTAACGTCATAATAACTGGGGGTGATGGTACTAAAAATAACCCTTTCACCCTTGATTTAGCCCCATAAAACAACAAAAATTACGAAAATTCGTAATTTTTTTCAAAAAACTATTGATTAATAGTATACCCTGTGTTACATTATTAGCAGGAGGGAGACTTATGGACAAAAATAAAGAAGATAAGTTAAAAGAATTAGAGTATGATTTTGTACAAGATTTTATTAAATTAAGAAAGGATAATCACTTAACTCAAGAAGCTATGGCTAATCAATCTGGAGTTATTAGATTAACTATTACAAGAATTGAAAATTTAATAACATCACCACAAATTAATACACTTATCAAAATATTAGAACCAGTTGGTTATACTGTTAAGATAGTACCAATTGATAAGAAAAAGAAAAGTAAAAAAGATTAGAAAAAGTTCTAGTCTTTTTTTTAATTTTCCTCTATACTAATTCTTAGGAAGTGAAGACGATGAAGAATATTACCTTATTACCAGCAGATAAATATATAGTAGTTAATAAAACAGTCCTTCATGAAGAAGATAGACGTCTTTTAACTATGCTTTATCAACCTATAATAGGTTATACTGCTGTTAGTCTTTACTTTACTTTAATAGATGACTTAGATGAGTTTAATCGTCTTAGCGATGATTTAAATCATCATCATTTAATGAGTATAATGCAACTTAGACTTGAAGATATTATGATAGCAAGAGAAAAGTTAGAGGCAGTTGGACTTTTAAAAACTTATTTAAAAAAGGGAAGTGTCAATAACTATGTTTATCTTTTATATTCTCCGATAAGTGCTAATGAGTTTTTTAATCATCCCATATTAAATATCGTCCTATACAATAATATTGGTAAAAAAGAATATGATAAACGCTTAGAGATGTTTAAAGTACCAAGAGTCAGATTAACTGATTATGAAGATATCTCTCATAAATTTAATGAAGTATTTAAAAGTAGTAACCTAAAACCATTTGAAGTAATAGAAGATATAGAAAAAAAAGAAACGTCATCTATAGTCTTAGATGATATGATAGACTTTAATCTTTTAATATCATCAATTCCTAGTGGCCTTGTTAGTAATAGATGCTTTGATAAAGAGACTAAAAAACTAATTAATAATCTTGCTTTAGTCTATAATATTGATACAGAAAGAATGAGTGGCCTTGTTAGGACTTCTTTAAATGAGAAAGGTCTAATAGATAAAACACTTTTAAGAAAGAATTGTCGTAACTACTATTCTTTTGAAAACGTAGGAAATCTTCCAACTCTTGTTTATCAAACACAACCAGACTATTTAAAGAAACCAGAAGGTGATACTTCTAAATGGGCTAAAATGGCTTATACTTTTGAAAATACTAGTCCTTATGACTATTTAAAAAGTAAAATGAAAGGGGCAGAACCTACTAAAAGAGATTTAAACTTAATAGAAGATTTGATGATAGACCAAAAGCTCAGTGCCGGAGTAGTTAATGTTCTTATTTCTTATGCTTTGAAGATAAATAATCAGAAGTTAAATCGTAACTACTTAGAAACAATTGCAGGACAGTGGAAACGTCTTAATATTGAAACAGTTGAAGAAGCGATGAGACTAACCGAAAAAGAATATAAGAAGATGAAGAAAGTTGCTACTAATACAACTAAAAGTAAAACTGTATCTAAAAAACTATCTAAAGAAGAGATATTACCTGATTGGTTTGGTAAAGAATTAGATACTGATAATACTAATGAAGAAGAACAAGAGGAGTTAGATAAGATTATAGATAGTCTTGTCTAATTGGAGAAAATATGCTATAATATGCCTTAATTAAAGGGGGTTCTATTATGACTAATACAAGAGATTTATTAATTAGAAAATATATTATAGATATAGTTTTCGTAGTAGTAGTTATCTCATTACTTACTTGGTTTTGGTTTGGACCATATCAACATAAAGTTAGAATAAGAGAGTCTTTAATGGCAAACAATATTGAATTTAATAAAGATATCGCTTATACAGGTTTTGATTATATAGATATCTCTTCTAATAAAGTTACTAAAGACTTAACTGTTTCTAATGATAGTGATAAAGAGATAAGCTTTATTATTAACTTTAATAACATAACTAATGATAAAAATAACTATATTAATTACATTTTAACTGATAATGAAGGATATCAAACTGATATAAGAAACTTATCACTTGATGGCTATATTCTAGAAAATAACTTAGGTAATAATGAGACTAAGACTTATACTATTACTATGTGGACTGATGATAGTGAAGATATTAGTGGTAATTTAAATATAATTTTAAATCCTACTATGACTTAACAAATATAAAAAGATATGCTAAAATATAGTTGTCTTTTTAATTTGTCCCCATAGTTCAACGGATAGAACAAGGCCCTCCTAAGGCTTAGATGAAGGTTCGATTCCCTCTGGGGACGCCATTTAATGTAAATTCCATTGATTTAAATCATTTTAAATAAAGAAAGGAGTGAGTTTTTATGTTAGATAAAAAACAATTTATTGAAGAAGAAAAAGATTGTGCATCTATGTTAGGACTTACTCTCAAAGAATACAGAAAGAGCTTGAAAAATATAAAAGTCAACAATTTTAACAAAAGAAATGAGACAAATAAAAAGTATGACAATTCAATATTAAAAAGTCTAGGACTATCAGAAAAAGATTTAAAACTTAGGACAGTATTATAAGAATAATTTATATGGTTTACAGAAGCTTTAGCAAAAAATTTCAAAGAAATATAAAGAGAGAAGAAAAGAAAAATTAGTAGCATAATTATATAATTATTTTCTATAGGATAGCATTATTAATATCTTTGATAAGTATCATAAAATGTGATATTATGAATATGTCAAAGAAATTTGTATAAAATAAAAAAGAGATATATTCTAATCTTGCCTGTTAGATGTTATCTCCACTAAGTGTGTCGACACTATACTTCTAGGAAGAAGTTAGGTGTCTTTTTCTTTTAAAAGACACTTGTTCATAATAAAAATTTATAGTATAATTTCTATAGAATAAGAAGGTGTTAACGTGTTAGGTACAATTAGAGAAATAGTAGATAATAATGTTATTCTAGATTTAACTATAGATATAACTAAGCAAGCTAATTTATTGAATTTACATGTTATCTTTGAAGATAATGGCACAAAAATAGTAGGAGAGATTGTTAATAGTACTAAAACAACTTTAAAAATAAATATCGTAGGAGAAATAAAAGATAATAGATTTTTACCTGGTATTAGTGCTAAACCCTCATTTAAATCTACTACTAGAATAGTAACAATGGATGAACTTGCTTTAATATTAGGACCAATGGAACCAACTGATAAAGAAGTTACTTTCGGTTATTCTAATATTTATCAAAATTATAAAATTAATGTAGATATAAATGGTTTCTTCAGTAATCATTTTGCCATATTAGGTAACTCTGGTGCAGGTAAATCATTTTCTGTTAGTCGTATCTTACAAAATGTTTTTGCCGACCCTAAAAAAAGTCCTGTTGGTGCTCACGTCATAATGTTTGATGCCTATGGTGAATATACAAGAGCTTTAGGTAATATTGATAAAGTAAATCCTAATATGCATTATAAAACTTATACAACTAATCCTGATAACCCAAATAGTGAAGTTTTAAATATTCCTTTATGGTTACTAGGAGTAGATGATTTAGCTTTACTTCTTGACGTTACAACACCTAATCAAATACCAATAATTGAAAAAGCTTTATCACTTGTTAATATCCTAACAGGAGATGACCCTGATGTTATTAAATATAAAAATGATATAATTGCAAGAGCAGTCCTTGATATCTTATTAAGTGGCCATCAGTCTACTAAGATAAGAGACCAAGTAATAGCAGTCTTAACTAAATTTAATACTAAAGACTTAAGCCTTGATGCTAAAATAGTTCAACCTGGTTATGTTAGAACCTTTAAACAATGTTTATATATAGATAAAACTGGTAAATTAATGGAAATGGAGTTAGTAGTTAACTTTGTTAAACAATTCATCATGGATGACTTTAACTTAGAAGATAGACCAGAGAAGTTTATTGCCTACACTCTAAAAGACTTAGAAACAGCAATGGACTTTGCCCTTATCAGTGAAGGAATACTAAAGAGTGATAAAGTCTATGACTATGCTAATGTTTTAAGTGTTAGATTACATACCCTTGCTAATAGCCCTAATCATGTATTCTTTGATTCAACTTCTTATATTTCTAAAGATACATATTTAGATAGACTGTTTACTAATATGAATGGAGAACGTTGTCAAATAGTAAACTTTAATATAAGTTATATAGAAGATAGACTTGCCAAAGTTATAACTAAAATAATATCAAAATTAATCTTTGATACTGCAGTTACTAATGAAAATCGTGGTAGTGTTCCATATCATATAATAATAGAAGAAGCTCATAGATACGTTCAAAAAGATACTGATACGGAAATACTTGGTTATAATATCTTTGATCGTATCACTAAAGAAGGACGTAAATATGGAGTTTTATTAGGATTAATTACCCAAAGACCTAGTGAACTTTCTGATACTGCCATATCCCAGTGTTCAAACTTCGTTATTCTAAGAACCTTGCATCCAAAAGACTTGACCTATATCAAAGATATGGTACCATCAATAACTATGGAAGTTGCAAATCAATTAAAAAGTCTAAAACCAGGTAATGCTATTGCCTTTGGTAGTGCTTTCAAAGTCCCAATTAATATGCAATTTCAAAAAGCAGACCCTGAACCTTTGTCTAATAACGTTGATATTAAAAATATTTGGTATAAAACTAATTAAACACTTTTCTAATTCAAAAAAATATGATAGTATAATATATAGTTAATAGGAGGATAAGATATGGCTTTAGATAAATTAAAAAAATTAATAGGTAGTGATTCTGAAGATTTTGAAGAAGAGATTAAAGAGGAGGAGTATTATAAAGTGAGTAAAGAAGAATATATGGACGATAATGGTGTAGCTGGTAGTAAAATGATGTTATTAGAACCACGTGCTTATTCTGAAAGTCAACAAATAGCAGATTACTTAAAAGAAAGAAATGCTGTTGTTGTTAATTTAAAACGTGTAACACCAGATCAAGCGAAAAGAATAGTAGACTTTTTAAGTGGTACTTTATATGCTATAGGAGGAGACTTACAAAAGTTAGGTGGAGGAATATTTTTATGTACTCCGAATAATGTTAATGTAGAAGGAGAAATTAGTGATGATGCTCCACCTAAAGCTCCTAGAAAATCTAAAAAGCAAGAAGACGACGAATTTGATTGGTAATTACCCGTACTAAGGGATGTGATATTAATGGACAAATTTAACTATGAAGCGAATGGTTATAATCGTGCAGAAGTTAATAAATTTGTAACAGATGTAATTAAAGAGACAGAAGGTATAATAAAAAAGTGTAAAGACCAGAAAAAAGAAATAAGAGACCTTAAAGATAAACTAAGTCACTATGAGGATTTAGAGAACACTTTAAAACAATCTTTAATTAATGCTGAAAAGACTGCTGATAATGTTAAGAGACTAGCAAGAGAAGAAGCTGATATTATAGTTAGTGATGCGAAACATAATGCTTCAAGGATAGTGGGAGAGTCATTATTAAAAGCTAGAAAGATAGAACAAGAAGCGGATACATTAGAGAAAAATATAAAGATATTTAAACGCAAATTAAAAATTATTGTAGAACAACAAATGGCTGTAGTAGAAGAAATAGAAACACTAGACTTAGAAGAAAATTAAGTCTAGTTTTATGTCTATAGAAAGGAGATTTATGGAAGAAGATAAAGAATTAGAAGGGTTAATCTTAAAATATACAGCAGCCCTAAAAACTTTAGAAACACAAATTAGTATTTTATTGCAGGATTATGAACATAAAAATAATTATAATCCTGTAGAACATATAAAATCTCGTATTAAAAGTTATGATAGTGCTACAAAAAAATTAATTTCTAGAGGCTATGAAATAACAGCAAAAAATATAGAAGAACATGTTCATGATATGGTTGGACTTAGAATAGTTTGTTCATTTTTATCGGATGTATATGAAATAGTTAAAATAATAGAAGATAGTGATCAAATTAAAATTCGTGATAAAAAAGACTATATAAGTAATCCTAAAGATACAGGTTACTATAGTTATCATTTATTAGTTTATGTACCAGTTTACTTAATAGATGGAGTTACTTTGGTAGAAGCAGAAATACAGATTAGAACCGTTGCCATGGACTTTTGGGCTAGTCTAGATCATAAAATAACTTATAAATTTAAAGGAGAAATACCAGAAGAAATCAAAGAAGGTATGCATAAGTGTGCAGAAGATATTCATGCCCTAGACCAAAAGATGTTAAAATTAAATAATGAAATGCAAATAATTAAAGATGATCAAGAGATAATTTGATTTTAATAAGAAAAAGTTATAATATAGTCACTTTAATAAAGGGGGAATAATTTATGAAAAATTCTGAAGAAAATAAAGTTTCTAATTTAGAAATATATGAGAAAGATTTGAAGAAGAATTATGCTATTAAAGGAGCAGTTGCAGGAGTAGCAATATCCGCTATACCTATTGGTATTGCTGTAGCAAGTAATGTTTTTGGAATGAATATTAGAATGGATGATGCTACTTTTGTTGGTGATTTTGTTAATAATGTATACAGTGCTATAGGAACTTTGCCTGGTGCTACTGCTCTAGGTACTACTATTGCTACAATAGGTGCTGCTATAGGAATAGATAAAGCAGAAGATAAAGTAAGAAAAATGAAATAATAATTTTTTGATAAAAAGTATTAAGATAACACTTAGTACTTTTTTCTTGTCTAAACCATTAATATCTTGTATGATATAAATGTATTTAAATATTAATAGAAAGACAGTGATGTTTATGGAACTATTAGTACCAGCTGGAGATATAAATTCATTTTATATAGCCTTAGAAAGCAGGGCCGATGCTATATATTTATCAGGTAAAATGTTTGGTGCAAGAAGTTATGCTAAGAATTTTACTGATGAAGAGTTAAAAACAGTTTTAAAACTTGGTAAAATATATGGTGTAAAAATATATGTTACTATGAATACTTTAGTAAAGGAAAGTGAAGTAGAGGATTTTCTTAAAGAAGTAGAGTTTTTATATAATTTAGGTGTAGATGCCATTCTTATGCAAGACTTTGGAATGATTTCTCTATGTTTAGAAAAGTATCCTAATCTTACAATTCATGCTTCAACTCAAGTTAATAGTAGTAGTTATGAGACTATTAAACTTTTATATGAAATGGGAGTAAAACGAGTAGTACTTCCAAGAGAGATGAGTATAGATGAGATTAAGAAAATAGATATTCCTATTGAAATAGAAGTCTTTATTCATGGAGCCTTATGTGTAAGTTATTCTGGTAATTGCCTCTTTAGCTCTATGCTAGGTGGTAGAAGTGGTAATAGAGGAGAATGTGTTGGTAGTTGTAGATTACCTTATAAATTATATAAAGATAAAACTCTAATAGATGAAGGATATTTATTATCAATGAAAGAGTTAAATACATCATTAGATATAAAGACTCTACCTAGTAATGTTGTTAGTCTTAAGATAGAAGGAAGAATGAAAAGTCCATCTTATGTAGGTTTTATTACAAAGTATTATCGTAAAATACTTGATGACGAAGAATTAACTACTAAGGATTTAGAAGACTTAAAGAGTATGTTTTATAGAGGTTTTACTAAAGGACATTTATTTAATGATGAAGATTTAATAAATAAGAAAAGTCCTAATCATTTAGGAAGTCGTTTGGGTAAAGTTATAGATGTTAATGATGAGAGAATTAGAATAGAATTAGATAGACCTCTATTACAAGGCGATGGTATTAGATTTAGAGAAAGTAATAAAGGAATGATTGTTAATTATCTATATGATCTAAAAGATAATTTAATAAATAAAGGAAATCCTAAACAAATAGTTGAAGTAGATAATAAAGTTAAGTTAACTAGTTTAGATGAAGTTAGAAAGACTACTGATAAATCTCTTGAAATAACTGACTTTACTATTACAAGAAAAGTTCCTATTAATATAGATGTGAAAGCAAAGGGTGGGGAAGTGTTCACTTTAAGTTTTAGTGATTTATCTCATACTGTTACTTATACTGGTAATGTAGTGGAGAAATCTATTAATAATCCTATATCTAAAGAAAGATTAATTAGTCAGTTAGAAAAACTAGGTAATACTCCATTTGTGGCAAAGCATATATCTATAGATATGGATGATAATATTTTTATTAGAATAGGGGACTTAAATATTGCAAGAAGAACTTTATCTGAAAGATTAATTGGAGAACGTCTTAATGATTATAAAGATCCTGTTATTAATGAAGTTACTTTTGATAAGATAAATACTAAAGAGATAATAGATTTAGATAATTATATGGAAGTAGAAAGAAATCCTTTCTATATTAAAGATGTCTTAAAAGATAAAAGTGTTGTTAGTAATCTATTTAAACCTACTACTAATGTAATAGCATCATATCATTTAAATGTCTTTAATTCATATACTGCTTATTACCTTTATAAGTTAGGGTATAAAGCAGTTACTTTATCAGTAGAACTTAATAATATAGAGTTAAAAGAATTAATAGAATCTATTAGAAAAAGATTTGGGAATATTCCATTAATTATTAAAATTAAGGGATATGTAGAAGTAATGCTTATTAAAGGTAATATTCTAAATATAGATAAAGATACTACTTATACTTTAGTTAATGTTAAAAATGATAAATTTAAAGTATATTTTGATGGAAGATGTACTCATATTAATTCTAGTTATAGTCTTAATCTAGATGAGAAAGAATTTAGTTATAATAATGTTTATTTTACGGGGGAAAGTTATGAAAATTTTTATTGGAAATAATTTAAATTGTGGTTTAAATTATCAATATACATATATATATAATAAATTATTAGAAAATTTCCAAATTACTGATAATGTTAAAGAAGCAGATAAAATAATTTTTGCTAGTACTTGTAGTTGTACAAAATTTCATATTTTATACACTCTTAACTATATTAGTTCTGTATTAAAAGATAAAAAAGAGAAAGCAGAAGTTTATTTAACAGGATGCCTTACTAGAGAGTTTATAGATAATCCTGAATTAAATACTTATAAAAAATGGCTAAATAAACATATAGATTATATTATTCCTAATACTAAGCCTAATATGTTACTTAAGTTAATTTCAAAAGATTTTTATGGCGATTTAGATGAGAATGATTTTGGATTTGTTTATGGAGACGGAAAAACAGCAGTAATGTATTTAGCGACAGGATGTCAAAATAATTGTTCTTTTTGTAAGGTAAGTTTTCAAAAAATGCCTTTAAAAAGTGCTGATATAAATGAGGTTAAAGAATATATTGATATTATAGACGAACAAAATTATTCAGAACTTATTTTAAAAGCAACAAATATATGTCAATATGGTCTTGATCTTTATAATGATTATATGCTAAAAGAATTAATTAAATATTTAGAGGACAAAAAGAATATTAAAAGTGTTAGTTTATCTGGTTTTTCGTTTAAAGATGCTATAAAAAACGATTTTGAAAAATACATTAGAGAAAGTTCAAAAGTTATAGAACTATGTGGATCGCTAGAATCAGGTAGTGATAGAATATTAAACCTTATTAGGAAAGGGTTTACAAGTGATGAGATAATTGAGTTTGTAACAAATATAAGAAAATATCAATATAAAAAATTATATTTGAATATTATCTCTGGCTTTCCTACTGAAAATATAGAAGATGTAAAAAGAACTTTGGATGTGTTAGAACAATTAGATCCATATAGGGTAGATATAAATAGATATACTAATTCTCCTTTTATTAATTCAAATTCTTTTCCACAATTAAGTCCTGAAAAAATTGAAGAACATACTAGAATATATTCAAAGGTTTTAAAGAAAAGAGGAAAAATAATTAAAATAAATGGAGAAGGGTATGTATATAATTAATTTTAGAATAAATATTTTATTTACAATATAAATATTAAATGAGGTGTTAAGAAATGAAAAGAATTACTAAAAACTCAATAAAGTGTAATTTGTGTCAAGATATTATAGTTTCAAAACACACTCACGACTTTGTTAGTTGTAAATGCGGTAGTTGTAGTGTAGATGGTGGTAACAGCTAAACGTAGTTACATTCACTCTATAGATGATTTTACAGAGTTAAGTGAGTATGAAGATATAGAAGAAATCGTTGAAAATAAAGAAGTTTTAAAAAGAGTATCAAATATTATTAAGTAATAGAAACGGTATAATGGATATTTATAAATAAAAGGAGAAAATCATGGAAATTAGAAAAGAATTTTATTTACCTAATAAAGGAGTTTTAAGTTTATATAACATTAGTTATTTAGAAAGTGATTTTAATTTAGTTATAAAAAACATTTCTGATAGTTTAAAATGTGAGGCTTCTAAAGAACTTTATAATTCTATTAATAGTAAATTGCCTTTCTTTGAAGATAATGATTTGAAAATGATTTTTTCTGATTTAAAAACAAGAAGTGAAGAAAAGAAGGAAAAACCATTTTATATGTTTAAAGATACTATGCTAGAAGATGAATTTATAGAATATTTAACTCCTATTGATTATAATCATCAGTCTTATTTACAGTTATTTAACCAAATTAATACTAATTCTATAACTTATCAAGAAAGTCTATATGGACTAACATTTCCTACTAATATTGTTACCTTTGATAAAATTGCTAGTTTCTTAAATAGTGATAATATAGATAAATATCAAAAGTACTTAAGGGAGTATTTACAAGTTTTTAATTTTGAATATAGAGAAGTTTATTCTAAAGAAGATTTAATTAAAGAAGAGTTAAATCGAATAATTAAGAGTGATTTTAGTAATTTGTTTAGTAATAAGTATTTCCTTGAAAAACAGATAGAAGAAGAGTATCATAGAAAAGAGGAAATGGCGAAATCTAACGAAAGAGTTTTAAAATTAGGTAGTAAAATAAATATAATAAATAAGTAAAGGAGAAGATTATGGAAATACATATTTCTGATAAATATAAAATAAAAAATATAAGTGAACATAATATTATAAGATTATATGATAAGGATGATAATAAAGTTTTGGACTTTTTATGTCTTAAGTATTTAAGGCAGCTTAGTGATAATAGATTTGTTTCAATTTCAGCAGGACCTGAATGGCATTTTGAAGTTTTTGATTATTATAAGACAGGAAATAACATTATTTATAAACAAGATTTTACAGAGTTAGATTTACCTAATATAATTATAAGAGATACTTTTATTTTAGAAAATATTCCTTATAATTCAGATAAACATGATCAAACTACCACATTATATAATTGTAAAAGTGGGAAATATTTTAGTGATAGCAATTTAAAAGTTGTTAAAACTAATCTTGACAACAATGAAGAATTACTACTTGGAATTAAAACAATAACTGAAGGAGAAACAACAGATAAATTAACTATGCTTATCAATCCTGATAGTTTAGAAGCAGATGGCTTTTATAGTCAGTTACAAGATAGATATATTAAGATAAAAGAAAATGATGGTATTACTTTTGATAAAGATTATAATGTTAGATTAGTTGAGACTTTAGTAGAAGAAGTATACCCTTATTTAACCATATTAGATAAAAGAAGAAGTATAGAAGATATGGAAAAATCTAAAGCTATAAAGAAAGTATTAGTAAGTAAGTTAAATAAAGATTAGTAGTAGTGTTACTATTACTTTTTTTTGTTTTTAATCTGTGGTATACTAAGCTAGTAAGAAAAAGGAGGAATTATGGATAAATTAAGTAAAGAAGAAGTACTACATGTTGCCCATCTAGCTCGTATTTCTTTAACTGAAGAAGAAATAGAGAAGTTTAGAGGAGAACTTAAAGTACTAATGGATGATATAGATAAGATAAAAGATGTAAAAGATTATGATGATGAAATGATGTATACACCAATAGAAGAGAATACTAGATTAAGAGAAGATGTTGTAGGAGATATGTTAAGTGCAAAAGAAGCGACAATAAATGCTCCTAAAAAGAATGGAAGTTTTATAGAAGTGCCGGTGATGATTAATGAGTAAATATTTAGATTTAAGTATTAAAGAAATACATGAGTTATTAGTAGATAAAAAAATAACTCCTCTTGATTTAGTAGAAGAAGCATTAAAAAGAATAGAAGAGAATAAAGATTTAAATGCCTTTATTACTATAAATGATAAAGTAAGAGAAGAAGCGAAAGACTTAGGTGAAGTAGATCCTAATAATATCTTCTTTGGTATTCCTATCGCTGTTAAAGATAATATTGTAACTAAAGACTTAAGAACAACCTGTGCCTCACATATCTTAGATAATTTTATACCTATATATGATGCAACGGTTGTAGAAAAAATTAAAGATAAGAAAATGCTAATCATTGGTAAGACTAACATGGATGAATTTGCTATGGGTTCTACTAGTGAGACAAGTTACTTTGGTGCACCACTTAATCCTCATGATAAAAGACGTGTTAGTGGTGGAAGTTCAGGTGGAAGTGCTAGTGCAGTTGCAGGTTCCTTAGTTCCTCTTGCCCTTGGTAGTGATACAGGTGGAAGTATTAGACAACCATCAAGTTATACAGGAATAGTGGGAATGAAACCAACTTATGGAAGAGTATCACGTTATGGATTAGTTGCCTTTGCATCAAGTCTTGATCAAATAGGACCGATGACTAGAACTGTTTATGAAAATGCTTTGCTTTTAAATATCTTAGTAGGTGAAGATGAAAAAGACCTTACTAGTGTAAAAAAAGAGAAAGAAGACTTTACAAGACTAATTGGGGAAGATATTAAAGGTATGAAGATAGCTTTACCTAAATACTTTGTTAGTGATATTGTTGATGAAGAGATTAGTAAAAGAATTAAAGAAGTAATTTCTTATTTAGAGAAAAACGGTGCAGTTGTTGATGTCGTTGATATGCGATATTTAGATACAGCAGTTAACCTTTATCAGATAATCGCTATGGCAGAAGCTAGTAGTAATTTAGCAAGATTTGATGGTATTCGTTATGGATTTAGAGCAAGTGATGTAGATGATGTTGATTCTATGTACACTAAAACAAGAGGAGAAGGCTTTGGTGATGAAGTTAAAAGAAGAATCATGGTAGGTTCATATATACTTAGTGGTGAAAATGCTAAAGTTTATTATGATAAAGCTTTGAAGGTACGTGATGATATTACTAAAGAGTTTAATCGTATCTTTAAAGACTATGATTTAATTATTGGACCAACTACTACAAGAGTCGCTCCTATGTTAGGAATTACTAAAGATGACCCTCATAAATCCTTTATGGATGATGTCTTAGTAATACCTGTTAATATGGCAGGACTTCCTGGTTTATCTGTTCCTGCTGGTACTAATAGTGAAGGTATGCCTATTGGACTACATATAATAGGTAAAGCCTTTGATGAAGCGACTATTTATCGCCTTGCAAGCTTTATAGAGGAGGTGCTTTAGATGAGTGAATTTACTCCTACAATTGGTATAGAAGTACATGTTGAAGTTAAAAGTAAAAGTAAATTGTTTTCTAGTAGTGCTAATACTTATGGTATGGCTACTAATACAGCAGTTAATGTTATTGATTTAGGGTATCCTGGAACTCTTCCTACTATAAATAAGGAAGTAATAAGACAAGGCATTAGAGCTTGTAAAGTCTTAAACTGTGATATAACTCGTAAAATGCACTTTGATAGAAAGAATTATTTTTATCCAGATAATCCTAAAAACTATCAAATTACTCAAAATAGAACACCTATAGGTAGAAATGGTTATGTTGAAATAGAAGTAGATGGTGTTAAGAAAAAAATAGAAATAGAAGAGATGCATATTGAAGAAGATACTTGTAAGAGTGCTCATCGCGGTAGTGTTAGTTTACTTGATTTTAATAGAGCAGGGGTACCTTTAATAGAAATAGTAACAAAACCATGCATTAGTAATAGTAAAGAGGCAATGGCTTATCTTACTAAATTAAAAGAACTATTATTCTATGCTAATATTAGTGACTGTAAAATGGAAGAAGGAAGCATGAGATGTGATTCTAATGTCTCTATTAGTAAAGATGATACTTTTGGAACTAAAACAGAAATAAAAAATATAAGCTCTATTCATAATGTTGGCCTTGCTATAGACTATGAGATTAAAAGACAAGAAGAAATGTTAAATAATGGAGAGACTATTAAAGAAGAAACAAGACGTTTTGATGATAAGCAAGGTAAGACTATTCTAATGAGAGTTAAAGAAACAGGTAATGACTATCGTTATTTTATCGAACCAGATATTCCTTACTTAGAACTTACTGATGAGTTTATTAATGATTCTTTAAGTACATTACCTTTATTACCTGATGAATTAAGAGAAAAATATAACAAAGTAGGCCTATCTTCTTTACAAATAGAAAAACTAATTAATAATAGACCACTAAATGATTATTTCTTAGGACTACTTTCTTATAAGACTAACTATGTAACAGCAGTAAACTTATTACTATCAGATATCTCATCATATTTAAATAAACATAATAAAGTAATAACTGATACACATCTTTCATATGAAAAATTAGTTAGTGTTATTGAAGCTTTAGAAAGTGGAGACCTATCTAATAAAAACGTTAAAGATCTAATAGATTCCTTAATGGAAACGGATAAGACATTAGATGAGTTAAAGAAAGAATTTAATATTGAAAATATTACTGATGATTCTTTTATAAAAGATATTATTACTAAAGTAATAGATAATAATCCTGATAGTGTAAACGATTATAAATCTGGTCATGATAGAGCCTTAAAATACTTAATGGGCCAAGTAATGAAAGAGACTAAAGGTAGTGTTAATCCTAAGAAAGCGAATGATTTATTAGTTAATGCCCTAAATAAGTAATTGCTAACTTTTAAATAATATTATATAATAATTATACTAGGAAGTGATAAATGTGAAGAATTTTATTAAAAATAATAAGGTTACTGTAGTGGCCTTTATCATCTGTGTAATCTTTGTAATTTTAGTTTTTGCAGTTAAATTAACCTTCTTTCCAAATGAAGGAACTGCTATCTATGGTGATAGACTTGATGGTATAGAAGAAGTAGAGATAACTGATAATGAGCAAGATGACATTATCAAATCTTTAGAAGATAGAGATGAAGTAAAAAGTGCATCTACTGATATAAAAGGACGTACTTTAAATGTTCTTATTACTGTTAATGATGATGTAGAACTAGACCCTGCTAAAGCTTTAACTTCATCTGTTATTGATAATCTAGAAGAAGACCAGACTTCATACTATGATATTCAAGTATTTATAAGTAAAGATAATGATGATACAAGATTTCCTATTATAGGATATAAGCATCAAGATAAAGATGAATTTTCATGGACTAAAGATAGATAGGAGGAATTATGAAGAAAAAATTATTAATCATTCTTCCTCTTTTAGTTGTAGCGATTGTTTTTGTAGGCGTTTTTTTCTATTATAATAGAGAAGATGCTAGAACCTCTCTAACAGTAAATGAAAAAAAATGGGTTGAAGATAATGATACAACAATGATTGATGTTAATGTTATCAATGATTATCCTTTATATGGTCTTAATGGGGAAGGAGTATTCTTTAACTTTTTAGATGACTTTGAGAAAAATGTTGGCTTAGAGTTCAATAAAATAGCTTATTCTAAAAATGATGAATTGGAAGATAATAATGGCTATAGTTTTAGAATCTTAAATAATGAAGATGAATTATCCAATAATGATTTGTTAATTGCAACAGATGGTTATATCGCTATTGGTAAAGAATATAGAAGAATTAATAGAGTAAGTGATATGTCTAATATTACCTTTGGTGTTTTTAATTCTGATGTAGCCGAGATAAGTTATTATTTAAAAACAGGAACTAATCTTGCCTTTAAATCATATGACACTATAGATGAGTTATTTCAAGCTTTAGATAATGATGAAGTAGGTATGATTATAATACCTAATATAATGTACTTAGATAAGACTATTGAAAATAATAGTTACTATATAAACTATTACTTTACAGAAATGTCTAAAAAAATAGTTTTAACTTTAAGTAGTGATAAATCTAATGCTAGACTTAATACAATTATTAGAAAATACTTTGAAAAGTGGAAAACTGATAATTATGTAGATGAATATAATGACGTTTATTTTAATTACTATATAACAGAGAATAATGTAAGTTCTAAAGATTCTACAGATTTAGTTAAGAAAAACTATGTTTATGGTTATGTAGAAAACTATCCATATGAAGTTGATGTAGATGGAGATGTCTCTGGTATCGCTGGAGAATACTTAAAAAGAATGAGTCGCCTTACTGATATAAGTTTTTCTTATAAGAAATATGGAAGTATTGAAGCTTTAAGAAAAGCGATAGAAAAAGGAGATGTAGATATTTATTTTGATTATTATAACTTTGCTGCAGTCAATGATGATTATAAAGAGACAATATCTACCTTTATAGAAGATTATGTTGTTTTAGGTAGACGAAGTGATAATCATGTTGTTAATTCTTTTGAAAGCTTAAAAGATGAAGACATTGCTATGTTAGATAACACTTCACTTTATAATTATTTTGAAAATAATAGTCGTAGTGATATTACAGTTTATGATAACAATACTGATTTAATAGAAAATGCTAATGATAAAATGCTTGTAGTAGATAAAGAAGTATATAATCTTTATAAAAATACAACTTTTAAAGATTATGATGTTTTATATCGTGATACAATGATGAATGATTATAAGTTTATGGTCAAGAATAATAATAATACTTTCTATAATTTATTTAACTATATAATTACTACTAATTCTTATTATAATTACCGTAATAATGGTTTAGCAGATATTAGTAGATCAATAGTTGAAAGAAGTAGTTTTATAGGCTTATTCTTAATTATATTAGTAATAGTTTCTGTTCCCTTAATCGCTTTAGTTTTCCTTTATTTCTACTTTAAACATAAACGTAAAGTGAAGAAAGTTAAGAAGGAAGATAGACATAAGTATACAGATTTACTAACATCTTTAAAGAATAGAAATTATTTGAATAAGAAGGCTCCAGATTGGGAAGCTAGTAAGGTATATCCACAAGCTGTAGTTATAATAGATTTAAATAATGTTAAATATGTTAATGATAACTATGGACATGAAGAAGGAGATAAATTAATAGTAACTGCAGCATCAACATTAGTTAATACACAATTAGAAAACAGTGAAATAATTAGAACAGATGGTAATGAGTTTTTAGTATATTTAGTAGGTTATAGTGAAAGACAAGTAGAAACCTATGCTAAGAAACTAGAAAAAGAAATGAAGAGTTTACCACATGATTTTGGTGCAAGTGTTGGTTACAGTATGATAGAAGATGATATTAAGACATTAGATGATGCAATTAACGAAGCGACACTTGAAATGATGACGAAAAAGCAAGGATTAAAGTAGGAGATAGAAATGAAGAAAAGCAAGAAAATGAAGATATTTTTAAGAAGAGTTATTTCAATAATTAAATTACCAGAAATGAGAATTCTACCAGGTCAACTTGCTTTTTTTCTTGTTATTTCCATTATCCCATTAATCGCTTTAGTAGGTGCCATTGGTAGTGAGTTTGGTCTACCTGCTACAAGTATTAAAGAAATATTAGAGTCAGTTGTACCAAGTGATGTTATAAATTACTTAATACCTGCTAATAATGGGGGAGACTTATTTAATTTTAATATGATAGTATTCTTTATCGCTGCCTTTATTCTTGCAAGTAATGGAACTTATTCTATCATTAATACCTCTAATGAAATATATAAAGTAAAAGATAGTAGTGAGTTAAGAAAAAGAGGCAAAGCAGTTCTTATGACATTGATATTAGTAGTATTATTTTTATTCTTAATATTAGTTCCAGCTTTTGGAGATGTTTTAATAAAGATAATTACTAATTCTATTCATAGTGATAGTCTAACTAGTTTAGTTGAAAATACCTATAGACTTTTAGAACTTCCAATATCATTATTCTTAATATATTATAATTTAAAACTACTATATACAATCGCCCCAGATACTAAGATAAGTAGTAGGAGTACGATACCAGGAGCATTATTTACTACTATTATGTGGTTAATAAGTTCTAAGATATATGCTTTTTATGTAGATTACTTTGCTAACTATAATGTATTTTATGGGGCTATGTCTAATATTTTAGTATTATTAATCTGGGTTTACATCCTAGCTTATATCTTCACCCTTGGAATGTGTTTTAATGCTACAGGGGTAATACAAGAAACATTAAGACTTAAGAAAAGTGATATAGATGAAGCCTTAAAGAAAGAAAAGTAAGTTGTCTTTTCTTTTTTCTTCTGATACAATAAGAAATCAAAAGGAGAGAAATTATGAAAGTAATAGAAACAATTGAAAATATAGATTTTATCTTACCAAATGAAAATAGTGTAGAGTTTATTGATGATAAAGCATTAGTAAAATTAGTAGGACTTGCTAAAAGTGGTCATCATTTCAATGAAGAACAAGATAGAAAATTAAGTAGTATGGAGTTTAAAGATTTACTATGTTCTTTAACTAATGATGAGAATCTTTTATATACATTAGTAAATAGATATCAAAATGTTATTCTTGATACAGAAGTTTATGCTTTAATTAATAGAGATTTTAAAGAAGTAGAACTTACTGTTAATGATGATGTTTATCTTAGTGAATTTGTAGCAGATAAATTTAAAACAAATAGAGCTTTATGTACTAAAAGTATAAAAAGAGTAGGAGATAATGATTATATACTTACTGAAAGCAGAGCAACTTTTCATATTAAGTTAGATGGTAATAATATAGTTGGTTGTAAACTTATAACTGATAAATTTAAAGAAACTAACTTGCCTAATGTTTTAAAAAGTGAACATAAAGTGTATAATTTAGATACTATGCAAGAGTCAAGATACTATGATTATATTGGAGACTTCGAAGAGTTTGTAAAGAAAGATGGAACAGAATATAATGCTTCTCATGCTATTAAAAATATTACAGTTAAGGAAAATGTAGATGGAATAGATAGGCTAAAATCATGTACTTTAGACTTTTATATTAACGAAGAAGGAAAAGTTATTTCTCCAGTCGCTTCTAGTATAGATAATGATTTATTAATTGGTGGGGAAAGTTGTTTTGAAGAAATAGAAGAACAAATTACTAATAAATTAAGTGATTCTCTTAAGAAAAAGACAGAAGAGTCTTTTGAAAAAAGATTTTTGATGGAGAGAAAAAATTAATAATAATTTAGAATAATAGCAGGAGATGAAAAAGTGATATGGAATTAATTGAAATAGTAGATGAAAATGGAGATTTTACAGGACAAGTTATGGATAAGGAAGAAGCTCATGATAAAAATTTACTACATAATGAAGTAGGAATATTTATTATTAATGATGATGGTAAAGTTTTATTACAAAAAAGAAGTGCTAATAAAAGATTTGCTCCTAATAAATGGGGACTTTGTGCAGGACATGTTGATGCTTATGAAACTTTAGAAGATGCAGCCATAAGAGAAATAAAAGAAGAAGTAGGACTAGATGTATCTTATGAAGAGTTAATTCCATATGGTGAAAAAGAAGTTACTATTAAAGAGACTAATTCTCATATAACTTATTTCTATTATGTTAAATGCAATAAAAAAGAAGATGAATTTATCATCCAAGAAGAAGAATTATCAGAGGTTAAATGGTTTAATATAGATGAAATAATAACCATGATTAAAGAGGGAAAAACTTCTTTTAAAGATAATAGAATTAAATTATTTGAAAAAATAAAAAGTGATTTTTAATTATTATCACTTTCTAAATATCTTACATAATATTTGTCAAAGGCTAAGTTATTAGTAAGTATTATTGTTACGAAAATTCGTAACTTTTTTATTACTTTTTTCTCTTGCACTATAGAAATCAATATGATACTATAGTTATAGGAACATTTAATAGTTGGGTGAAGCCTCAGAAAGGAGGCTTATAATGAACAAGAAGGATTTTCTAATTCTATCTCTAGTAGTTATGCTATTTCTTCAGGAAATTTTAATGCTCTTTATGATTTGCACCTTAAAATAGAAGAATCCACCTAACTCAAGCGATGTTTAGGTGGTTCTAATAAAAACAATTAATTAGAGGCACACTCAACACTGCAATATTAAGTGTTCCTTTTATATTTTATGTAAATTTCTTTTACATATACATCTTATCACATAAGTAACTTTTATGCAAGTATCATAAATGAAATTATATTAATTTTTATCATTTTCTAAATATCTTACATAATATTCATCAAAGGTTAGGTTACTAGCCTTTATTTTTTGTGCTAATTCAACACCTACATATCTATAATGCCAAGCTTCAAAACTATAAGTAGTAATATCTTCTTTATCTTTAGGATATCTTAAAATAAAACCATAATTAGCAGCATTATCTAACATCCAGTTATACTCATCAGTATTCTCAAAATTATTAAAGTCATCAAATGCTCTTGTTACGTCAACAACTAGACCTGTTTGATGTTCTGAATATCCTGGCCTTGCAGAGTAGGTGTCAGCATTTTCTACACCATCATTTTTTACATAATTATTATATAGATTTTCTTGATAAGAGTAAGTTCGATAAGCAGAAGCTACTCTAATATTCATACCATCATTTTTAGCGTCATTTATTAATCTTTCAAGATTATCTTTCGCTTCACTAACTAAGTAAATACCACTTTTAGAATAACTATTATCAAGTAGTTCTAAATTATTTGGTATATAACTACTATCTAAATAATTAAACTTATTAACAAGTAAATAATTAGTATTTAAATTAGGAGAAGGAATAGTATCAGTATAAGGTTCTTTATCTAAATTTAAGTTAACTCTTGTAACAATATCTTCTATAGAAAGATCAGAATTATTAGTTTGATAAGCTTTATATCTTTCAAAATTTTCTTCCTTATAATAAGATAATTTACTGAACTCATTATCTTCTTCCTTAGTGATTTCTTCCTTAGTTTCATTTTCTTTAACTTCTTTGATATCTTTATCTTTACTATTAGTATTAAATAAGAAAATCATAAGAATAATAAAGATAATAACAATAATACTACTTAAAATAATAATAATTTTTTTCATACATAAACACCTTACTTAATTTTATTACGTTTAACCTTTATTAATACCATAATATCATATATATAATTATTTTCATACACTAAAAAACGTACAAAATGTACGAAAAACAATATAAAATATGTACTTTTTGTACAAAAAATGATAAAATTAAAGCAGAAGGTGATATTATGTATAGAAAAATTGAAAAAGACTTATTAGAGTGGAAAAAGAATTTTAAAATGCCACTTATGTTAATTGGAGCGAGACAAACAGGTAAAACATATATACTTGAAGAATTTTGTAAAACAAATTTTGAAAATTATATTTATATTAATTTAGAAAAAGAAGAAGATATAAGAGAAATATTTGATGCAACACTTAATCCAGAAAAAATTATAGAGAAAATACAAATATTAAGAAAAGTAAATTTTAATCCAAATAATACAATTATTTTTTTCGATGAAATACAAACTAGTGAAAGAGCGATAACTTCTTTGAAATACTTTTGCGAAAGTGATAAGCCATATAAAATAGTTACAGCAGGTTCTTTACTTGGAGTTAAAATCAATAGATTTAAATCATCTTTTCCAGTAGGTAAAGTAGTTATTAAATATTTATTTCCAATGGATTTTGAAGAATATTTAATGGCTCTTGGTGAAGATATGTTAATAGAAGAAATCAGAAAACATTATAATAGTAATGAAAAAGTACTTGATTCTATTCATGAAAAAGCTCTTGATTTATATAAAAAATATTTAATACTTGGTGGTATGCCTAAAGTAATAGAAAATTTTATAGAAAATAATTTGAATATTTCTAATGTTGATTTTGAGTTGCAAGATTATATTATCACAAATTATCTTGCAGATATGAATAAATATACTGATAATACAGAAAGTATTAAAAATAGTAAAATATATAATGCTATACCTAAAGAATTAGCAAGGGAAAATAATAATTTTAAATATAGTATAGTTGATAAAGATGCTAGAAAAATAAGATATGAGAGTAGTCTAGATTGGTTACTTGCAAGTAATATGATTTTAAAATGTGATTTAACTGAGAAAAATGAATCTCCATTAAAAGCATTTGTTAATAATGATAAATTTAAAATATATCTAAGTGATACAGGTTTACTAAGATCTCTATCTAATATAGATTATACTGAGATACTATTAGATAAAAATGAGATGTATAAAGGGGTATTAACAGAAAACTATGTTGCATGTGAATTATATACTAAGTTTAGAGAACTTTATTATTATATATTTAGTAAGTATGAAATTGATTTTTTGATAAAGATAAATGGCGATATTATTCCAATAGAAGTAAAAAGTGGAAGAAGAACAAATAGTAAGAGTTTAAATGAATATATAAAAAAATATAATCCTAAATATAGTATTAGAATTTCAGCTAAGAATTTTGGCTTTGAAAATAATATAAAATCTATACCTTTATATGCAGTATTTTGTATTAATGAATAATTAGATAATCATATTTAAATAATGTTAGCATAGCTTTTATTAGGAGTTGATTTAATGAAGAAGACATTTTTATTAATTATGTTATCTATACTTTTAATACCATGTTTTGTTAAAGCAGAGGAAACTAATAATAATACCGAAATACAAGAAGAAAATATTACTGAAAATAGAGAATCTAATATTAACGAAGATTCTACTAATATAGAAGATAATGCAACAGATACAAATGATAACGAGAATAATACTTTAAATGGAGATGAAAATGCAACAGAAAATAATACTAATAGTGAAGAAAATACAAATAATGAGAATAGTACTGATACATCACTTATTCCAAATGCCCCTGCCGGAGTGTTAATGGATGCGACTACAGGAGAGATAATATTTGAAAAAAATAAAGATGAACAAGTTGCAGTAGCATCTATGACTAAGATGGTCGCCCAGATTATAATACTTGAACAAATTGAAGCTGGTAAGATTAAATGGACTGACATAGTAACTGCAAGTGCCAATGCTTCAGGTATGGGAGGTAGTCAGATTTATTTGACAACAGGAGAAGAAATGACAGTAGAAGATATGATGAAAGGTATATCTATGGCCAGTGCTAATGATGCGGTAGTAACCAAAAAGCAGTCGCTAGTTATAAGCGAAGAAATAATAATATAACTACTTTTAAA
>CALVIS010000004.1 GCA_944331805.1 uncultured Bacilli bacterium | reverse complement strand
TGAAAAAAGGTTAAGAATAATTTGTTGTTTATATAATCAAAATTTATAATTGAGCTTGCCGAACAGGTCTAATATTATTTTACCATATAATAGTCCGTTAATATATTACTTTTTTATTTTCAAATAGAAAGTTCAAAAAAGCAAGTCAGACGCATCCGACTTGCTTAGATGGGATCCGAAGATACACCATCGCCATTCACACTTATAATATACCAGAATTACAAAAATTATACAACAATTTGATTAATTTTCATTCCATTCGGGCACTTTTCGGCAACTTATTGCTTTCTCCACTAATATCAATATATATAATAAAGCTTAAAAGTTATAATAAATTCCTAAATTGGTGCAGGAAACGAGACTCGAACTCGCACGATTAATTAATCACTACCCCCTCAAAGTAGTGCGTCTACCTATTCCGCCATTCCTGCATAAAGAATAGTTAATTTACTTAACTATCCAAAATGTTGGTATATCTCTTAAACCATTTTCACCACCGGCAACTGGTGTATTGATAATCTCATTATTGATAACTAAAGCACTAGAGCTACCTCCATCCATATTAGCAGCATTAACAGCACCATAGTTTTCCATTATCTCTGTTAAGTCCCCCATATCTGCACCAATAGATGTAGCAAGACGTCCATTAATTACTAAGAATAAGACTATACCATCTTCTCTTTGGCCAATAGCAGTACGAGGAGCAATACCCCAACCACCATTACCTTTAACAAAACTACTCTTACCATTTACGATTAAGAAAGGTCCAAACTCAATAGCATCCCTTATTCCCATAGCAATTGCTTCTTCCGCTGTCATTTTACCAAGTACTAGTTTATCATCTTTAGTAAAACCAACAAAGCCTCCACCCATCTGGGCATCTTCATAATCACTAACAATTTCTCCATCTTTTATAACGGTTCCATGAGGTAGAGCCCCATTACTATTCCAGTCAGGATCATAAAAACCTCCGGCATTAATAGCAACTATAGCATTTTCCCTCTTTGCAACCGTTGTAATCGCTTCTCCTCTTTTACCAAGATAAGCAGTTGTCGCAATAGAAACACGTGATGGATCATATATCGCTACTAAATAACCTTGATAACCACTACCACTAACTTCAATAACTTTATATAAATCGTTACCTGGGTCCTTTGTTAATATTTGTTTTTCATATTCATTTTTATAAATCTTAGCATCAGAATCATAATCTTTAAAATTAATTAAATCAGGATTAGTATTTTCATCAACTTCAATTATATGATTATTAGATAGTACTTCATTAATAACATCATCATTATAAAACCAAGTAGCCAAGTATTGATGAGACATAGAAGTCATCGCTGAAGTTATCCAAAAATTTCTAAAACCATCTATGGGACCATAAAAAAGAAATAAAGAAAGAGAACTGCCTATTATAAATAGCGCAATTATTATTTTTGTAACTAATTTCTTATCTTTTCTTTTTTCTTTTTTTATTTCATCAAGAATACTAGGCATTAGAATTGTCTTATCTAAGTCATTCTTATTCATCAGGTACCACTCCTGTATTATCCTCTTTTTCATCACTTATTTCTTGTTCTACATCTTTTTTACCATTATACTCTCTATCACCATTTATATCTAAATAATCTCTATCTAACTTTATCTCCTCTAACTTAACATCACTACTATTAGTATCACTTAACCATTTATTATAAGAAGTGATTAAATTATTATAATTATTAACATCACTTATATAAGTATTAACAACTTCTTCATAAGAAGAAACAATCGCTTCACACTTATTATTAACATCTGCTTCAGGATGTAAAACATTAATACATTTATCTTTTACTCCACTGTAATCTTTATCAATTTTATCTAGACTTTCACTATAACTTTTATATAACTCTTTAAAACTAGCATCATTATCTTTTAGTGTTTGATAATACATATCATCTGTAAAAACATTAGTATAAATATCATCTCTAATACTATTAAAAGCTTCTACATCAGTTTTAAAAGTCTCATAAGAATCTCTAACCGCTTCCATTCTCTTTTTAACTTCAGCTTGATCACTATTATAATTAATAATAATATAAGATATAATTCCTATAACAATTAATAAAAAACCAATAAGTATCATGATACCTAACTTTTTACTATGATGTTTAACTTCCATAATTACACTCCTAATCTTTTAAGAAATCATTTTTCTCTTGTTTTAATCTCTTTTTAATTTCTTTTCTCTTTCTTCTTTTATCACTACTCTTAGTATGTAATGCTATTAAGAAAATTATTAATAATAAAACGATTAAACATGTAAGACCAACTATTATATAAGAATTAATTCTTAACTCATCTTTTAGACTATCTACTTCTTCAGTATAATATCTTTGTATCGTCTTATCAACACTATCATATAAATATAGTCCTTTTTTACCTGTTTCAACATTCTCACCATAAACTAAATAGTATTTAGACTTTTTATTTAATTTATAAACTGTATATTCTTCCCCATCTATTGTAACAGTATATTTTTTATAATTAGAAGGTATTTTACCATTATCTAAAAGATGAATAGTAAGTAAATCACTACCTAATTCTTGATATAAAGTATAATCTCCATCATCATAGATATAAAATTTAATATTACCTTTCTCATCTTTTAAAGCGACTAAAGTAATGTCTAAGGCTTCTATTTTATAAGCAGGTACTTCTTCATCATTAATTTTAACTGTTGTATCTACATAATAATCTTTAATTAAGTCTTTTAACTCATCAGTTTTTCTAACGACACTTAAGTTATCTTTATTAACTTTTACATTAATAGGATCTTTTTCTTTAACATTAACAACTATTGTATAAGTTTTAGTAGAACCATTTTCTGCTTCTACAACTACATTTATAGTATTAGCACCCTCATGAACTTCTATTTCTCCTGTACCAGTTATACTAGCTTTACTATCACTTGCCTTAGCATTAACAGTAACACTTGTAGTTCCAGCTTCTGCTTCCACTGTATAACTTGTTGTATTTTTATTAAACTCTGGACTTAAAGTAAGACCTTCTACTTCAAGACTAGCAAGATTGTTATCACTACTATAATTTTTCTCTACTTCTTGTCTACTAATTAAATTAATAGTTGTACTATCAGTTGGACTAGTAACTACTTCATCCCATGAAGCGATAGAGGTATTTACTACAGATATAGTAGTAGAACCAGTACCTTTAACTCTAAAAGTATAAGTATAACTTTGACTAGTTTGACCCTCGCCATCGACATAACCAACGACATGAGTATTACCACTTAATAGTTGTAATTTATTACTATCATAATCTAGGCTATATTCCCAACTTCCTAAACCACTACTTTCACTTATAGTAACACCTACTGTAATATTGCCTCCAACTGTTCCTGTTGCAGTTGTTCCTGCCACTGAGATTGAAGCAGCATCAACAACATGCGGGCAAAAGAAAAGGAAACTAAGTCCTAATATAAATAATATTTTTTTCATAAAGCATCATCCCTGTTCTATTACATTGTTTCCAAGTATTTGTTTTTGAACTCTTAGTAAGTCAACAACATCGATCTTACCATCCCTATTAGTATCACTAGCTTTTAAGTCATAAGTAGACAAACTACTACTTCCTAAAATATATTTTTGTACTCTTAATAAATCAACAACACTAACCTTACCATCGCCATTATTATCTCCATAAATAACAACTTTATAAGACTTAGTAGTAGAACCATTACTAATAACTAAAGTATCTCCTGTTCCAACATTACCACTAGCTTTATTTCCATATCTATCTAAATAACTAGTAACTTTTAAATCAGCATTAACACTACTTAACTTACTATTAATTGTATCAACACTTGTATTAAAGGAAATATTAGAAATAACATCACCATCTATCTTAAAACCTGCTCCTACAACTCCTGTATTTATATCAATACTAGGAGTAGTAACAATTTCCTCTTCTTTATCTTCATCATCTGGAAGTATCACTTCATTATCATTAGGCATATTATTATAAACAGGTATTAAAAACTCATAACTGTTATTTAATAAATTGTTATCTCTATAACTTTTATAAGTACTATAAGCTTCTTGGGAATGAGCTCTTATATTAGTCATATACTGATGTGTATAAGTAGGATAAACAGCATCAGGTGATACATTAAATTTTTGATAATATAAAGTATTTTGGTTAGCATCTATATATTTACTAGCGATATACTCAGTTCCTCCCATAATCGCTCTTTCTTTACTATTCCATGGTCTTAAATAAGTAGTAACTGAAGCATCATATCCTCCATTTGCCCATATCAAACCTCTAATCTGAGGAGACTGATAAGATGAATATGCTCCAATATTAAAGTAATTATAAATACCACTGTATGTTCTACCACTACCACAAGAATTAAGGGCATTCCAACTATCAGGATTACTTGCATATCCTAAATTATTTAAACAGTTATTATCAACACTAAAGGTAAAAGAGCCACCTGTAGTTGAAATACTATCAGTAGTACCTTTTTCTTGCCTAATCCTACTAGCAAGATATACAGGACTAACATTATAAGTTCTAGCAGTTTTCATTAAGATATTTAAATATTCAGAAGTATTTAGGAATGTTCCATTAGTAACTCCTCTTACAGCATCCTCTGTTTGAATAGATGAATTATATTTCAAGTTCTCAAACATAAAGATATATTCTTCTTGTAAGAAATTTCTTGGATCTAAATAATAAGATACTGTATCTCTACTAGCTACATACCAACCAGGTTCTATCTGCCTAAACACCCCATTTTGATAATAAGGCCACTCTTTACTTCTTAAGCTCTCATCAGTTCCATCTACTAAACTAATCTCACCATAACTCTCATTAGTAACAGCAGTATTAAAATCAAGGTTAGTAGCAACAGGAGTAAAAACCCAATTAGGATGTTTTTCATGTAGAGCCTTTAAATAAGGTAAATAACTCTCTGTAAAACCCTTACTAATCATCTCTTTTTCAAAGTCTCCATTAAGGTCTACATCTGCAACATCTATAACGGCTTGGTCACTTGAACAAATATAACCATCTATTCCATTATAACTAACCTTATACCAAGGATTTTTACAGCCATAGCCACTCTCTCCATCTTTACTAATTAAATCTACTTTCGTACCTGCTACTAAAACACCATCAGTAACACTAGTAATTAAATCTCCTCCTGGTTCTTCTCTAAAATATTTATTAGTATTTAGCACTATATAACTTTCTGCATTAACATTAGGAATAAAAGTAAAAAGCATAACAAAGATGAGTAAAATACTAATTAACTTCTTCATATACTACCAACTCCTATCCTTCTAACTACATTATAACAGAATATTAGACAAATTTCTCTAAAAAGCTACAATTAAACGTCAACTTTACAATACAAACAAAAGTACAGTGGTTGAAATGAGTTAAAATATAGTCTATAATGATAGGGTATAGTTTTATGTTTAACGTGGAGGTCATTCGATGAGAAAGAATAAAGAGAAAACTGAAGAAAAAAAAGATAAGAAAAAGAAAAAATGTAGATTATGGCTAGCGATACTTAGTATCCTTGTAATACTGACTAATCTATTCGCTATTTATAACATCCTATTATTAGGACCAGTTGAAGAAGCAATTAGATATATCGTTATAGGAGTATTTGTTGTCTTAGACTTAGTTATAATTTTCAAAGTCAGGTCTAAAAGAAAACACAAAGAAAAAAAAGCAAGGCTTCTTACCTTCTTTTTAATACTCTATTTACTTATAAACTGTGCGATTAGTGGCTTAATAATGTATGCTTATGGAACTTTATCTAGTATTAATAGAGAGACAGTCACTTATTCTAGTAGCCTAATAGTTGCAAGTAGTAGTGAAATAGAAGATGTAAAGGACTTAAAAGATAACACTATTGGAATACTTTCTGATAAAACATCACCAGAAGGAAATATTATTCCTAATGAAGTTATTAAAGAAAACAATCTAAAAGATGACAATGAAATAGTAAAATATGATGATTACTTTACAGCCATGGCTGATTTATATGCTGGTGAAGTAGATTCAATCTTTGTTCCAACTGATTATCCATCTATGTTTACAAGTATGGAAACATATGAGAACATTAAAGATGATACAAGAATAATCTTAACACAAGAGAAAAAGATGAAAAAAGCAAGTACTAGTAACAGAAGTTCATCTAAAGGTAAATCTGTAACAGAACCATTTACAATTCTTCTAATGGGAGTTGACTCTGCCGAAGAAGGTTTATCTAAAAATACTGTTGCCAATGGTGATAGTCTAATACTAGTTACATTCAATCCTAATACTTTAAATGCAACTATGTTAAGTATTCCAAGAGATAGTTATGTTCCTATCGCTTGTTGGAGTGGTACTCCTGAAAATAAAATAACTCATGCCGCTGCTTACGGTACTGACTGTATGATGGATACGATTGAAAATTATTTTGATGTTACAATTGATTATTATGCTAAGATTAATTTTAAAGGTTTAGTTAGTTTAGTTGATACTCTAGGAGGTATTACCGTTGATGTTCCTCAAGATTTATGTACAGATAACTCTAACCGTGAAGGACAAGTTTGTATAAATGCAGGAGTTCAAACATTAAATGGTGAACAAGCCCTAGTCCTTGCAAGAAACAGAAAACAACTTGCTGCAGGAGACTTAGACAGAGGATTAAATCAACAATTAGTAATTCAAGGTATATTAAATAAAGTTAAAGATATGAAAAGTATTAATCAAGTTATGGATGTTTTAAATACTATTACCAATAATCTTGATACTAACTTTACAGAACAACAAATTTTATCTTTCTATGACATTGCTAAAGATATAATGAGTAACGCCTTACAAAAAGATGATGCTGACCTTATTAACATTGAACAATTATATTTAGATGGTACTGGTCAAATGATTTATGATGAGAGAAGTAGAATGGTTTTATGGGATTATGTTCCAAATACTAAGAGTCGTGATGATATTATAAAGGCAATGAAAATAAATCTTGGTGAGAAAGAGCCTGACATGATTAAAGAGTTCTCCTTCTCTATCAATGATGAAGATTATGAGAAAACTGTAACAGGAACTGGTCCTTACAAAACAGCATTTACTTATGATTTATTACCTGATTTTACTGGTGATAGTGAGGCAGCAGCCCAAAGTTATGCCAATGCTCATGGAATTAAAATCAGTTTTAGTAATCCTAATGCAGGAGGCTATGTAGTTAATCAAAGTTATCCTGCTAATAAAAGACTTGATTTAATAAGTGGTAGTGTTGTATTAACATTATCTGGAGGAAGTAGTTCTACTGAAACTGAAGATGAACCTACTTATACCCCACCTACTGATGATACTAAAGAAGATTCTGATAGTGAAGTTCCTATTGTTCCTCCAAGTGGTGGTAATTCTGAAAATGGTTCAGGTGAAAATGGTAACACCGGTGGCAGTTCTGGCAGTAGTGGTTCTGAAGATTCAGGAAGTGAGTCCAATGAAGAAATTGGTAATGATTTAACAGAATAAAGAGATAAGCAAAATAACTTATCTCTTTTTTATGTCTATCTTAGAAAGCAAATCTATTATTTCATCATGATTAATTCCATTGCTAATAACTGCCCCATTTATGTCTGTATCATATCTTTGATCCCTTCCATATAAATCTGTTACTTTTCCTCCTGCTTCCTCTACTATTACTTTAATCGCTGCTATATCACAATTTTTATTTTTAGTACCAGGATATAGTGCTAAATTAAATTTACCATCAGCAACTAATACTCCTGCTTTTATAATACTACCTACAGAAACACAATATGTTTTTTTGGACAATTCTTTTAGTATATCAATTAAATCATATTCAAAACTTGGGTGACTATCATAATGTATTATACTTTCTTTATCATCTAAACATATATTATTAACATTTATAGATTTATCATTTTTATAAGCACCATTACCTTTAATAGCATAATAAAAATCATCTAAGAAAGGATCATATACTACTCCCAATAAAGGAATACCATCAACAACTAATGCAAGGGAAAATACAGATATAGGAATGCCTCTTGCATACATAGCTGTACCATCTATTGGGTCGCATACCCAAACATAATTACTTTTGCCAAAACTATTCTCTTCTCCATCAACAGAATGATTTTTATATACTTCTTTAACTTTCTTTATTAAATAATCATTTATTTCTTTATCAGCTTTAGTAACAATAGTATTATCACTTTTATAACTACTACCACTATTATTAAAATATTTTAACATTATCTCTTTTGCTTTATAAGCTATACCTTTAGCAAAAATTAAATATTCTTCCATATTGCCTCCTTATCTATGGTTTTAAAGCTGTTATTGGTACTACATAAATAGAAGTATCAGGGTCTTTATAAGCAGCTTCCAAAACACCAACTATAACACACATAAATTTAGGTTTCTTTACCATATTATTATAAAATTCTTTTAAATTTTTAATAGCATCATCAACTTCATTATAACCTAGTTTTATTTCAACGGCAGCATATTCTCCATCTTCGAACTCTAATATTGTATCTACTTCTAAACCTGTTACATTATCTCTAAAATGATATATTTTTCCATCTAAGTAATCCATATAAATTCTTAAATCTCTTTCAACGAGAGCTTCAAAAAGAAAGCCAAATGTATTTAAATCACCTATTAATTTATCAACATTAAGATTTAAAAGAGAACAAGCAAGAGAGGGATCAACAAAATGTCTTTTCACTGACTTACCTACTCTTTCAGGAGAACGATAATTAGAACTATATGACTCTTGATTTTCAATTAAATGCAACCTTTCAAGAAAATCTAAATAATCTAAAAGTGTAGTTCTACTAGATAATATATCATTACCAGACTCATATTCCTCAATATCTTTTATAATAGTTTTATTACTTACTATTGTAGATTCATTTCTTGCTAAAGATTTTAATAACATACTCATTTTATTCTTATCCCTTACTTTTTCTTCTTCATCTAGTTCTACATTTAATATTGAGTCAATATAACTCTTTGGTATTAAAGGATAATTTTCTTTTTTTACTTTTAAACTTTCTGGCCATCCTCCTCTTATCAAGAGAGTAGCAAGTTCTCTAATTTTTACTTCTCCAGTGTTCTTATTAATATTCTTATTCTCTAACATATCAGTTATAGAAACAACACCACTTGAATCAAGAGATTCATAAAGACTCATTGTTTCCATTTTAAGTCTTGCAATTCTACCAGCTCCAGAATGGTACACCTGTTTTCCTTGTATTTCTTTTTTTAACGTTGTAGAACCTGTTAATATAAAATTTCCTGGCCCTTTTCCTCTATCACATTCATGTCTTACTGAATCCCAAATAGAAGGGACAATTTGCCATTCATCTATCAACTGAGGTCTTTTATCTGAAAAAATATTCTTAGGATTAATTAAAGCAAGTCTTTTTGTAGACGTTTCTGTAACATATGTTGCACTTTCTGCATGATTTAAAGCAGTCCAAGTCTTGCCACACCATTTAGGTCCTTCAATTAAAATCGCTCCAAAAGTTTCTAAATAACGGTCTATTTTTTTATCTATTAATCTTTCTTTATAATCTTTCTCTCTTAAACTCATAGTATTCCTCCTGCTACTAACTTATCATAGTTTTAACTATTTTTCAAGACAAATGAACACTTTTTAAGGATTTCATTGAACACTTTTTAAGACTTTTGATGGACACTTTTTAAGAATTTCATTCGGTTAAATTTTGCAATTTCATTCGGTGAGTTTTTATTTTTTTAAACATTCTAAATACTCTACCGCTTCATCAAAAGTTCCTATCGCCTTAATCTCAATATCATAATCATGTTCTTCTTTTTCTTTTAAAGCTTCTTTATAATTATCACCTTTAGGTACCAAAAACAAGTCAGCCTTGGCTTTTACCGCTCCATTTAACTTATATTTAACACCACCAATCTCCCCAACAGTACCATCACTACTAATAGTACCAGTTCCAACTATCTTTAAACCATTAGTTAAGTCACCTTTAGTTAATTTATCATATATTGCAAGAGTTAACATCAAGCCTCCACTAGGACCACCTTCACTATCTTTAAAATTAAGTTCTACTTTTGGATTAGTCTTATATTCATAAATAGTACTAACAGAAACACCTGTTACTTTATAATCATCTCCTTCTTTAACTGTTGCCATTACATCTTTTTCTTTATCATCTCTTTTAACTGTTACCTTAATCTTCTCTCCTACTTCATGATTCTGTATCTCATTAGTGTAATCTTCTACATTCTCTATTTCCTTACCATTTACTTTTAGAAGTTCATCTCCTACTCTTAGACCATCTTCTTCTTTGTCTTCTAAATAAATAATATAAAAGTGTTTATTCTTTATCCTAACCTCTTTTCCTGCTTTCTGATATGCTAGCATGATAGCAGTTTGATTAGCATTTTCTAAGTATATTTTATTTCTAAACATAATATCTTCACTCGTCTCATCTTCATTTAACTCTACATCTTCTTGTTTTTCGATATCATAGCCGGGAATAATATTACCTAATATGAATGATGCCACATTACCTTCTAATTCTTTTACATAGGCAAAGTTAAGGGACCCTTTACTCTTATCTTTATCCCCATCTATTACTACTCTATCATCAATATTAATAGTACCTCCTCCAGCATATATGTAATAAGGTAGTGGAAATGTAAATACAAAGTAACATATCACTAGAAATATAATAGTTTTATAGTAATCCTTCATAAATTTTTTTAATCTTAAATAAACTTTATTAAGCATATCATCAGTCCTTTACTATTAAATTATATCAAAGAAGGTAATATTATGAAAAGAAAATATCAAGAATTACTAGCAGTACTTATTATATTATTTATTTACTTAGGTATTTTTATTAACCCTTCTCTAATTATAGAAAGTGGTATTACTAGTATTAATATCTTTAAAACTAAACTATTCCCTTCAATTTTCCCCTTCTTTGTTCTAGCATCACTTCTTTTAGAACTAGGGCTTGCCACTAAAATAAGTAAAAAGTTAAACCCTCTATTTAAAAGATTATTTCATGTCGAGGGTAATAGTTCTTTTATTATTTTAGTTAGTATCATATCAGGTTTTCCTAGTGGTTCTAAATATATCGTAGAAAGCTTAAAGACTAAAAGCATTTCTAAAGATACTGCAAATTACCTCTTAACCTTTACCCACTTTGCAAATCCTCTTTTTGTTCTAGGAACATGTGGTCTCATCTTAAACAGCATATCTCTTGCTTATAAAATATTAATCATTCAGATACTATCTAACCTAATACTTGGTATTATCCTAAGACCTAAAGAAATTGTTTTTTCAAAAATAACAAATAATCCCCAAAACAAATCTTTTTTAGAAGCTCTACCTAAAGCGATAAATGATGCAATTAAAGTCCTTTTATTTATGTTAGGAAGCATTACTTTCTTTATGTTCTTTAGTAAACTACTTACAAGCACTCTTTCCCTAAATCCATTTTTTAAGACAATAATTACAGGTATTCTCGATATGACTAGTGGTATTAGTTTAGTAAATACCATTAATACTACTAACTATATAAGAGGATTACTTGTCTTAACTTTTATAACTTTTGGTAGTTTTTCTGTTCACTTACAAGTTCTAAACAATATAAAAGAAGAAGATATAGAATATAAATACTTCTTCTTGGGGAGAATTATAGAAACATCTATCGCTTTACTTCTTTACATTTTATTCTAATATACATAATTAACTGGACAATTTATCATAAAAGAGTAAGTTTCATCTTCAAAATTTGGATGAGTTAAAATTATTGTAATTTTTAAATACCCATTTGATGCAGAAATATATTCAATATTTGAATCAGGACTTAACATTAAATCTGCAATACCAGGTATTTCATAATCAATTGTATCTCCATTCTTACTATAACTAATAATACCTTCATTAGGTTTAATAGTAAGTGTTGTAGTATAACTATTAGGATTATCAAAAGTAAAAGTAGCACTATATCCATCATTACTAATATTACTAACACTAACCAAATGACCCATAATTAAATCCGATTGAATAGTTTCTTGTAAATTGTTACTAAAAGATATAACTTCATTATTTATCTCTTCTATCTGTTCTCTATTACGATAATTTAATATTAAATTATACATACTAACAACAATAGTTGAAATAATTATGAAACAAACTAAAAGCTCAACTGATGTTATACCTTTTTTATTCAAAAACATATTATCACATTTCCTCTCTATTCTAAACTTAATGTAAATGGATTATTTTTTGTTCCATCTCCTCCAGTTATTATAACATTAGATTTTAAATTTAAAGTTGGACGAATATCAT
The DNA here is from genome assembly GCA_944331805.1 of uncultured Bacilli bacterium. Classification (GTDB taxonomy): domain Bacteria; phylum Bacillota_I; class Bacilli_A; order RF39; family UBA660; genus Onthousia. The sequence continues at coordinate 28,215 of CALVIS010000004.1, read as the reverse complement.
AAGCTTCCGAATGAAAGCCATGACTTCCATAACCAAGATAATTAACTCGACGCATTGTAGTTGCATTGTATTGAGTTAAAGTCCAATAAGTAGAGGATGGACCTTCTCTTAAAGTTTTAGAACTTTCGAATTGTCCTGACATTAATTCACCTGTTCTTAATAATCCTACTTTTACTGTTACTCTATTTGGAACTAATTCTGTCATATTAATATCAGTATACTTACCTAATCTATAATTATCCCCATTGTCTATCATTCCTATATACCATGTTGTATTTTCTTCTATCATATTTCTATTCTCTTCTGTTAAATAGTTGTTTAGATATTCTCCATTAAGAAACAATCCCATTGTCGTTGTAGCTGAATAGTTCATATTTCCTAAAGCTAATTTCTTATATTGTCCCGATACTTTTAATGGTTCAGCACTTACTATCTTAGTTAATCCCTCAGTCTCATGACTTACTATTCTATACAAATTATTTTCTCCTGCTCCAAACTGAATATATTCACCACTACTTCTTGTATTTAATTTTTCCCCTGTTAAATTACTATCATTATCTCCTTCTAATCTATAGGGATTATCTTCAGTTCCTTCTCCACTTACTATTTTTATATCAGATTTTATATTTATTGATGGTCTTACACCATAAGAGCCAGCCTGATCATCATCTATTACAGCTCCACTATCATTTATAATCCTTATATTTGTTGTATCATATGGTGTTAAACTCCACCAATATAGTCCATTATTTAAATATCCAGTCTCATAACTTCCTCCATGATAACTTGATTGATACTCATATATATTTAATAATCCTACCGCTCCTGTTACTTTTGTTCCTGAAGGTCTTGTTATACTTCCTAATTCTGCCCCATCTTCTGTTGCATCCCACTCAGCATCTGTTACTATAAAATTCTCATAGTTTCTTAAATTGCCTAAAAAACCATCTGTACTTATATCATTTAACCACATTTCCATATGACTGCCATCATAAACAATATTACTTTCATCATTATATGGTATAGCTGTTATATTCCATTGTGTTACTAATTTAGTAGTCTTAGCACTATTATTTACAGATACAGCTCTCCAAAGTTTTCCACTATACCAAATATAATTATTAGGATCCTCTCCAGTTATAAAGGTATCCTCTCCATCATCATATATATTACCATCAGAACCAGGATCTAATACAACTTCTGATACAGTATCATCCTCTTCAGGAGTTGATTCTCCATTAAATAGTTCTATATTACCATATTTATATGTATTATTTGAAACGTATTCAACAATTACTCTGTAATATCCAGTCTCAGGAGTTTTACTAGTATTTTTACTATAAGTAGGTAAATAAGCAATATACTCTCTAAAACTCCTACTAAAGCTAGTATTATCATTAACAAAATTTTTAAAAGCTACTGTAGAATATGAGGTTAAATAAATTTTAGAGATATTATTAGTATTTATAAAAGCAGAACAATAATTTTGCATATTAATATCACTATATAAAGAACAATTTCCAATATCAACATAACCATCAGTACTAGCCGTTGTATAAACTGATTCTGGTAACCCTTTTAATGCAATCATCCTTCCCCAATGAGCTATATAAGTAGATTCTACAGTATCATAATCTTTGTATCTTTCATACTCTCCAATTATAGGGAAAAAGTTAGTATAAAGTAATGAAAAAATACCCATAATAAAAACACCAACTATTAAAGTTTCTACTAATATAAAACCTGTATTATTTAATATTTTTTTTCCATTCATTATTTATCCCTCTTGTAATTCAGTTATTATTACTATATAATATATTATAGTAAAAGAATAGGATAAAGTAAAGGGGTTGATATTTTTGGTAACATATGATTTAACAAAAACACCTATTGTTAATGTAGTAGACGATATAATAGTAAAAGCATCAAAAGATGGTGCTAGCGACATACATTTTGATCCAAGAGAAAATTCTTTAATGGTAAGGTTTAGAATAGATGGTGATTTAAGAGATTATACAGAAATACCAAAAATTTACGAAAGAAACCTAATAACGAGAATAAAACTTATCGCTAATATGAATATTACTGAAAGTAGACTACCTCAAGATGGTTCTATTAAAGGAACAATTAAAGGCATAAACTTAGAAACTCGTGTCTCTACCCTACCTACTAATGAAGGTGAAAAGTGTGTTATTCGTATTCTTGACTATACTAGAAGTCTTGAAGGAATAGAATCCCTTGGCTTTAATGATGATAACTTCAAAAAACTAAAAAAGATGATCGCTGAACCTAATGGTATTATTCTAATAACTGGAGCGACTGGTAGTGGTAAAAGTACTACTGTTTACTCTATTCTACAAGTATTAAATAAGAAAGAAACTAATATTATAACTGTAGAAGATCCAATAGAAATGAACCTAGAAGGGTTAAACCAAGTTCAAGTTAATAGTGAGATTGGACTTGATTTTGCCACTGTTTTAAGATCTATCTTAAGACAAGATCCAAACGTTATCCTTATTGGTGAAATTCGTGATAGTGAAACTGCTAAAATTGCTGTTCGTGCTTCTATTACAGGACACTTAGTATTATCTACAATCCATACTAATAACTCTTTAAGTACTATTGAAAGATTACTTGATATGAATGTAGAAAGATATTTGTTATCAAGTGCTCTATCAGGTATTATTTCTCAAAAACTTGCCAAAATGGTATGTCCACATTGTCGTATAAAAGAAAAAACTACTCCATATCAGAAAAAAGTATTTAAACTAGCTTTAAATAAAGATGTTAATGAAATATATAATGCTAATCCTAATGGATGTGATAAATGTAATAAAGGTTATCGTGGACGTATTGCTATTCAAGAGGTATTAATGATTAATGATGAAATTAGAAATGCTTTAAATGAAGAAAACTTAGAAAAGGATGATTTAAATAAATTAGTCTACAAATCAGATGTTATTACCATGCTTCAAGATGGACTATTAAAAATATTAGATGGTTCTACAACATTTGATGAAATATACAAAATAATTGATGTTGATGATGACTTAGATATTTACTGTAAAATTAGAGGTATTAAATATAATGAAAACAATAACATTGAAAAAAAGCACGAAGAAACAGAAAATAAAGTTATTGAAATTGAAAATAAAGAAAAAGAGGATGAAATTTTATAATAACTTGATTTCTCCTCTTTTATTTATTTCAATTAAATCTCCATTTTTTAAAACTTTAGTTGCCTTCTTACATCCTACTACACAAGGAACTTTTAACTCTCTTGAAATTATAGCAGCATGAGATAAAACACCACCTTCATCAGTAATTATTGCCTTTGCTTTTTTTATAATGTCCATATATTTAGGAGTTGTCATAGGAGTTACTAGTATATCTCCTTCTTTAAATTTTCTTAAATCAGTATCATTAAATACTTTAGATACTTTTCCTTTAATATTATCATTTATTGGATATGTTATCTGCCCTTTTAAATCATTAATATTTACTTCTTCTAAATAGATGTTATGTTCTTTAAAAAAAGCATCATAATTATCAGAAGTATATAAATTACCATTATAATAAATATAGCCTTTTTTTCTTTTTTCTATAGTATCTTTATCTGGGATTTTATTAGACATAAGTTCATCTAAAGTTATAAAATCTATATCATGATACTCTTTATTTTTTAATAGTATATAATCAACAGCTTTATAAATAATATAATCATACTTTTCTCTAAATTCAATAAGTATTTCTTTTATTCTTGGACTTACATTTTTAAATTTACCTGCTATTTGTCCTAAACTAGTAAATGGATATATATCAATTAATTTTGCGATATACTTTTTATAATCAATATATAAATTATTATCAATAACATTATTTAAATAATTAATATCTTCTAATACTAAATTATACATAGATTCTGTTTTAGCATAGTCTTTATCTAAGTAATAATACATAGGCCCTGGATGTTCTTCTAAATCAACATTATTATAATATACATCTACGACATTATCTATTTTATTATAAACAAATAAAGGCTTAAAATAGTATAAATTTCTAGTTAGTCTTTTAATTCCTTCATATTCTCCTTTATAATATATTTCTATATCTATAATAGATTTTTGCCTCGTAATAGATAAAGTAAATGGTTTAGGTAAAGGAGTAACTGCTGTTATAGGACGAGCTTGAAGAATATAACATTTATTATCCTTTATTGCATACTCTATATCCATTGGACAACTATATAACTTCTCTATTTTTAAAGCTTCATCCATTATATTATTAACTGTATTATTTCTTAACTTAATAGACCCTTCAGTAAAGTCTATTTTTTTTGTTTCTTTTCTAATTAAATACTTAGTAGGTGTAACTTTTCCTGAAACTAACTTTTCACATAATCCCTCTACTATTTCAACAACACTATAATTATTAGTATCACTAGTAGGATCTATTGTAAATATAACTCCTGAACAATCTGGTAATATCATAGTTTGTATTATTACATTCATACCATATAAATCAAAATCACTACTATAATCAATAACATTATTATTATAAAGAGAACACCAACATTTTTTTATATTATTAAATATATCTTCTTTATCTACATTTAAAAAAGATTCAAATTGTCCTGCATAAGACTTAGTTGTTCCATCTTCCTCAAGAGAAGAAGATCTAACTGCAAATTTAGTACCATTTAGTAATGGTAATTCTCTATCTATTTTGACTTCTAATTCTTTATTTATATCCTGTTTCATAATTAGTTCTTTAATGCTTTGATATTTCTTTTCTAAACTTAAATCTCTTATAGTTGTATAAATTTTATTAGCTTTCAAAAACATTATATAGTCATCTTTACTTATAATAAAAAATTTAGGTACTAAAATATTATTACTAGCTAAATATAATAAGGAATTAGCTTTACCACCATATTTCATAATATCACTACTTTCTAATCTTGGAATAATTACTTTTTGTTATTTTTTAATTCCCTACTCCATCCCATTACTTTAATATAACTAATAATGCTAATTACTATCATACCTATATTAAGGATAAGAACTAGTATTGCAAATAGATTAAAATTGGTAAGACCATTAATAAGGCTTTCTAATTCATTTTCTACTACCACATCACGACTAGAAAAATAACTTAAAGTAAGTATTAATGTAATAAGAAAATAGAGTGTAGAAAAAATACCTAACTTAATTTTTTTTAGTCTAAAAAACTTATAAGCACTAACTACTTCTATAGCCATAAATATAAATATTATTACTAAAAACAAATAATTACCCATAATCAATACCTCCTAATACAATTCTTTTGGTAATATTTTATCAAGTGCTTCACTAATTACTTCACTTGATTCCTCTAATTTTTCTTCTTCTTCATCAGTTAATTTTATATTAATAACTTTCTCTATTCCATTTTTACCTATAATACAAGGTGTAGAAAGATATACATCATAAGTTGTATTGTAATTAGATACAGGATATACTTTTTTTAAATCTTTAAGAATACATAATGTAAGTTCTAAAAGACAAGATGCTACTCCATCACTAGTATAACCTTTATGTTTAACTATAACACCACCCATATGACGAGTTTCATCTTCTAACTCTTCTTTAGCATCAAGTGATAAATATTGGCTTAAGTTTTCTAAACCTATATTAGCATTACTCCAAGCGACAAACTGACTATTACCATGTTCTCCTAAAACATAAGCATTTATATCACTAGGTTTTACCTTAATCTTTTTACTAATTAATGACTTTAATCTTGCTGTATCAAGCATTGTCCCAGTACCTATTACTTTATTATAGGAATAATCTGTATAATGAGCGATAAGTTCAGTAATAACATCTAATGGATTACAGGCAACTAATACAATACCATTAAAAGAAGTTTCTCTTAATTTATTAGTAATATTTACTACTATCCCATTAGCTTTCTCTAAATCACTCATTCTATCTTTAGTAGACTGAGGAATACCTGCAGTTATTACAACTATATCTGCATTATCACAGTCACTATAATTACCAAGTTTTATATTGATATTACTATTTCTATAGACTAAAGAATGTTCTAAATCAAGTATCTCTCCTTCAAGTTTCTCTTCATCTATATCAATTAAACTTATATCAAGTGTCATATCACTTTGACACAGGTTCTTTAAATAAGCAAGACCAACATTACCACAACCTATAATTACAATACTATTCATCTTCATCAATCCTTCTATTATTAGTCTATCACAGAATTAATTTTTTATAAAGAAAAAGACGATACATAAATTATCTCGTCTTCTCATTTTCTTCTAATTCATTAGTATTTTCTAATACAGGTGTACCAGGATTACTATAATCGTACGATTCAGTTTCCTCATTATAAATCCCTTCTGCTTCAATAGGAACATCATTAACATAAAATGCCATATAAAAATGACTTCCCTCATATTTATATTGACCTTGCTCTTCAATATCAAAAATATGATAACCAGTAGGAACATTTATGGAACCACTAACTCCTATAAAAGAAGTATGATTATAATGAACCTCAGGCACATAAAGTGCCTCATAAAAAACGTGTTCGCCTACATCGAAATATTTAGTTTCAACTTGCTCATCTTTACTACTATTATCTTCTTCTACAATGACTTCTTTTTTACTTTCACTATAAGAAGAACCACAACCTGTTAAAGAAAAAGTTCCCAATAGTCCTACTGTTGAATATAAAGCTAACTTTTTAATAACCTTATTCATGCCAAACCTCCTTGTGACTTATATTAACATAATGCTAATATTTTATCAATAGCTTAAATTAAGTTTTAGAAAGAAAAAGACGAATACAAATATCCAAATATTTAATTCGTCTTCAAATAGAGTATTTAATAATCTAAACTATTATCATTTAATAAGAAATCATAAATTCCCATTATAAGTATTCCTTGATCATTTTTATACCTAGGAATATCTTTACCAACAATAATAATCCTTTTGAAAAAGTCATCAACATTAACAAGAGGCCGTAACTCTTGTTCTTTTTTTTCATCATCATCAATATTTAATGCAGATTGAATATAATATCTATCATATCCTTTATTAATAACAAAGTCTATTTCTATCTTTTTTCTATTATTTTTTTCTCTTATCTCAACAACCCCAACATCTACATTATATCCTCTTCTTTTAAGTTCTATATATATTATATTTTCCATAATATGTGACTCTTCTATTTGCCTAAAACCAATAAAAGCATTCCTGATTCCAATATCTGTAAAATAGTATTTATAGGGTGTTTCTATATATTTTTTACCTTTTATATCATACCTTAAAGCCTTTTCTATTAGAAAAGCATCTTCTAAATAATTTAAATAATTATATATAGTTTTATCAGTAATAGAAGTATTTGTATTTTTGCTTTTAAAAGTATTATATAATTTTAAAGGATTTGTAAGTGAACCAATACCTGAAGATAACATTATTGCAAGTTCTTTTAATTCCTTATCATTACTAATTTTGTATCTCTCAACTACATCGTTAAGATAAACATTATCTTTTTGATTATTAAGATAACTAACTTTTTCTTCTTCAGTATCTATAAAAAATACTAGTGGTAGACCTCCATATGTTATATAATCTTTCCAAGCAGAAGAAATATCACCATCATAGGCAGAACATAACTCACTAAAAGAAAGAGGATAAACTCTAATTTCATCGCCTCTACCTCTAAATTCTGTTATTATATCACTAGATAGAAATTTAGAATTACTCCCTGTTACATAAACATCCATATTCTTTTCATATAGAAAATCATTTAAAACAAATTCAAAACCCTCTACACGCTGTATTTCATCTAAAATAATATAATACATATCATTATCTTTAATTTTTGATCTAACATACTCATCTAATTTTTTTGAATCTAAATATTCTCTATTTATTTCTCTATCAAGTTCTAATTTAATTATATGTTCATTATCAACACCATTATCTTTTAAATAATTAGTAAATAATGGATCTAACAAATAAGATTTACCACATCTCCTTATACCAGTAACAATTTTTATTAAATGATTATGTTTTTTACTTATTAATTTTTTTAAATAATAATCTCTTTTTATTTCCATATTGCCTCCATTACGAATTTTTGCCGTTTTGGCTTATTTTTCGTAATCAGTATATCATGTATTAATTTATTTGTCTAGAGTTAGTTTTATTTTTCTAATAACCATTCTATTATATTCTTATGTATAATCCCATCTCTTGATAAATTTTCTTTATCTAAAGAAAGAATATATTTAGGTATATCATCATTTAATCCTTCAAAAGCTCCAAACTCTCTTTCAATCACTTTTTCACTATCTAATAGATAAGTGACTTGAATATAAATCTTCTCATCTGTTTTAGTTGCAATAAAGTCTATTTCCCCTTTTTTAGTTTTTCCTATATAAACATCATATCCTCTTTCTAATAATTCATTATATACAACATTCTCAATAGCAAAACTTTTATTTATCTCAAAGTTATTATTCTTTATCTGAGCTATTCCTAAATCAGTCATATAATATTTATTTAGGGTTTTTAATATTGCCTTACCATGAATATCATATCTATAAATTTTATTAATTATTAAAGCTTTACATAAAGCATCTAAATAAATATATAAAGTCTCAGTAGAAATACTCCTTCCTTCATTTTTTAAATATTTTATAACATTATCTGCTGAAAATTCTCTTCCTGTTGTATCAACAACATATTGTAATAATAGGTTAAACAAAACTATATCTTTAAGCCCCAACCGTTCTACTACATCTCTTAAAATAATTGAATCAAACACACTATGAAGATAATCTTTTATATTGACTTCATCAGTAAACTGAACTCTATTGGGAAGTCCTCCCCATTTTACAAAATTCCAAAATGTTTCTTCACTTCTAGGATTTTTTAATGATAGTTCAGTAAATTCTTTGTAACTTAAAGGATAAATATTAAACAGAACATATCTACCAGATAAAACTGTAGAAAGTTCATTAGATAAAAGCTTACTATTAGAACCAGTTATAAATATACTTATATTAGAAAGAGATGCACGTAGTGAGTTTACAACCGTTTCAAACTTTTCAACTCTTTGTATTTCGTCTAAAAATATATAATAAATTTTATCATCTTTAATATTATCTTTAATATATTTATTTAACTTTCTATAGTCCTGTAATTCTTCATATTCTACAAGTTCAAAGTTAACATATATAATATGGTCATCTTCAATACCTTTTTCTTTTATTTCATCAACTATTTGATTAAGTATTACAGATTTGCCACATCTTCTAATTCCAACGAGTATTTTTACTAAATCAGAATCATAAAAGCCTCTTATTCTTGATAAATAAACTTCCCGTTTTAACATTTTTTCATCACCTATATTTATTTTAAAATTATATTATGGTTTTGTCAAGTTATTTCGCGAGAACGAAATAACTTTTTTACTTAAAAACTATAAAAAAGTTACTTCTAATCTTTGAAGTAACTTCGAGTACATAATACCTACACATCTTTACTCTTAAATGCTTTAAAGAACTTACTCCATACTTTCTCATTAGAGTAATTAAGTATTCCTACTTTATATACTTTAATACCAAAATGTAATATTAAATAGATAAAGATAACAAGTACTATGATAGAAATAACTATATCAATTAAACCTATCTCTCCCATCATAAAAAGACTAGGACTAACAAAAGATGATAGGAATGGTACATATGAAAGTATTCTAATTAATAAAGAGCCATTAAACATACCTGCCATCATCGCTAAGTAATATCCTCCTAAAGAAAGGAATACTAATGGAGTTTGTAACTGTGAAAAGTCTTCCATATTAACAGTCATTGATGCTAGGATTCCTGCTACTATTGAATATGCTATAAATGATAAAACTATTAATACTAATGTTAAAGGTATTACGTAGATTAATTTTTCTACAAAACCTGATGCTACTAAACTATCAAAGATAGATGTAACTTCACTAGGTAAAGCCATTCCACTACTCAACATATTTGTACTTATTAATAGGCCAATAACAGAATAAATTACTAAAAGTAAGCCTTGGACAATAACAAAGATATTACTAGCAAGTATCTTAGACATTAAATGTTGTTTAGGAGAAACATTAGATATAATTATTTCCATACTTCGAGTAGTTTTCTCTTCACATATTTCTCCCCCTACCATCTGGATCAAGACCATCGTCAACATAAAGAATGGTAAAATGATTGTAGGAAAGACACTACTCATAATAAGTCCCATATTTTCATCTACGTTATCACTTTCATCAAGAACTACTCTATCTATCGTTACAGGACTAGAGATATTATTTAATGTAGTAGCATCTATATTATTAATAGCCATACCAATAGTAGTTTTAGTAGAATTTAAACTCTGAGATAATACTTGATAAGTTACAGTATCTATTTTCTTATTAGAAGTAACTTTAGCTTTCAAGTATTCTTTATTATCACTATTTAATTCTACTAATATCTCATCATCTTTTAGATTATCTTTCAATTCATCAACATCTTTTTCACTCTTTTTAACTGTAACCTTTACATCTTCTTCATCAGAGTTTATTGTGCTTGAATAACTTTCTATATTCTTTTCAAACAAAGAATAACTATTAGTATCATTATCTATAACAATTATATTAGTTTTACTATCAAAATCTCCTCCAAAGAAAGAGACAATAGAGTTAATATTTAAAAGAAGAATTATCGCTACTGCAAGTATTATATTAGTAATAACAAACCATTTAGTTTTAAATTTTTTTCTTAAACTAACTTTAGTTAGATAAAGGAACTTCTTATTCATGAATACCCCCTACTTTCGCAATAAATATTTCATTAAGTGTAGGTTCAACTACATCATACTTAGTGATATTACAGTTTTTAACTAAAGAGAATATCTTTGGAGCGACTGTTTTATCTTCTATTTTTACTTCTATTTCTCCTCTTACTTTAGATACACCTAATACCCCTTTTACTTTCTTTATTTTATCAAGAGGTAAATCATCTCCTCTTAACATAATATTTTTAATACCAAATTCTTCTTTAATATCTTTTAACATTCCACTTACTACAGGATGACCTTTTACAAGAATAACTAATTTCTCACAAAAGTCTTCAATATATTCCATCTGATGTGATGAAAAGATAATAGATGTTCCTTCTTTTTGTAAATCATATATAGCATCTTTCATCATCTTAACATTAATAGGATCAAGTCCTGTAAAAGGCTCATCTAATATTAATAGTTTAGGATGGTTGATGATAGCAGAAATAAACTGAATCTTTTGTTGATTACCTTTAGATAATTCTTTAATCTTTCTATTCTTATAACTAGAAATTTCAAACTTTTTTAACCATTTATCTATATCTTTTTCTATAGTTCTCTCATCGAGACCCTTTAATACTCCATAAAATGTAAGTTGTTCTAAAACAGTAAGTTTAGTAAGTAAACTTCTCTCTTCAGTAACAAAACCTATTTTGTCAGTTAAATTATAATCAATTCTTTCACCATCAAGTAAAACTTCTCCTTCATTAGAATCAATTAAACCCATAATAATTCTAAATGTCGTAGTCTTACCTGCACCATTCTCACCAAGTAATCCAAAGATTTCTCCATCTTTAACAGTAAAAGACAGATTATTAACTGCCCTATTTTTACCATAATATTTTGTAATATGTTTAACCTCAAGCATAGTTTTCCCCCTTATTTTTTTATAATTATCATCAAAATCCCTAAAAGGATTAAAGATGAACCTATCAATTTATAAACTGTTAATTGTTCTTTAAAGAATATGAAAGCTGTAATCATTAAAAGAACATATACTAAACCAACTGTTAATGGTGAAATAATAGATAAATCGTATTTGCTAAGCAAAACAGTGTAAAAGAAGAAACTTAAGGCGTAAAGGCCAAATCCTAAAAATGTTAAAAGGGAAATAGGCATATTTACAATTGGTAATGTAAACAAAGCCTTAGCAGATTCAGAAGAACCAAATTTTAAAAGTGTAGAACCACTAACGGAAAAAAGCACATAAAATATAACATAAATCCAATTCATTATCTTTTATTAGCTTTCTCTACAATTTCATTCATTGATTCTACTGTACTTCTTCCTGCTTCTCCACTCATATATTCATCTACTTCTCTAGTTCTTACTGCTTTAATAAACTTTTCTAAAATATCTTCATGACCATATAACAAATTACCTGTAATCATTTTAAATCCATTTTTTACAAAACGTCCCCAATATTGGAATGTTTTAGATAAATCATTTTTTAAAATATCTTTACTATAATGTTCATTATCTGTTGGAAGGTCAACTATAATATCTCTAAATAAATCATAATTAATTATTCTTTTTTCAAAATTAATTACATAATTCCACTCACACACAGGAGAATTAAAATTCAAAAACATATGAACAGGAACCTTACCAGCCATTGCGTCTACACTTAACATTCTAGGTGTAGCATCTTTTTTATCCTTATTATAAATAGCATGCGCATTTTCTATTTTTAAAGTTCCTCCATGACGTTTTAATAAATAAATAAAGTGAGCAGCTTCGTCATAAAAAAGACCTAAAGGTAGTTCATTATACCAACTTGGTAAACGTCTATCTCTATTAGTAAATTGAACTTCAGTAATAGATACAATCTCACCATATTTTTTTTCTTCAATTATCTTATTAATTTTTTTCATACCACTTGTATAATTAAAGTTATGAACGACATTAAAAATTAAATTATTTTTCTTTGCAAGTTTAATTAGTTCATCAGCTTCTTCAACATTCATAGTCATAGGTTTCTCTACTAAAACATCTTTTTTTAAAGTTAATGCCATTTTTGCAAGTGGGTAATGTTGTTGTGGTGGTGTCCCAATTACTACTGCATCAACATCTTTAAACCATTCACATTTTTTTACTTTTTCTATATCATTTTTAGGATCATTTACTAAAAGTCCATGCTCTATGTTATGTTTTTTACATGTTGAATCAAGTTTTCCTTGAACATCACTAATTACTCCAACTATATTTACATTTTCTAACTTTCTTAAAGCAGGAATATGTCTTGTATTAGAAATATTTCCTCCACCTATTATACATACATTTATTTCTTTATTATTATCTTTCATTTTCTAACTCCTTTTCTATTGCTTTTGCGGTTTGCTTCCATGTAAAGTTGTGAATAATACGATTATGAATATTTTCTTTTAATTTATTCATTTCATCATAATTACTCAAAAGAAAATCAAGTTTTTTAACTAAATCTTCTACGTTTTCTTTTACAATCAAACCAACATTACTATTATTAATTACTTCTTTTGTACCTCCTCGGTCTGTAGCAACTACAGCACATTTCATAACTCCTGCTTCTAAAATAGAGGTTGGCAAACCTTCTGGATACATTGAAGGATGAACAAAAATATCAGTTTTTACACATAAATTCATTACCTCTTCATAATTTAATTTCCCTAAGAAATGAATACTAGAATCAGTATACTTATTTTTTAAACCATCTAAAAGTGGTCCATCTCCTGCTATATGAAGCTCTATATTAGAATATTTTTTTCTTAATTCGCTAAAAGCTTCAAGTAAATTTAATACCCCTTTTTCTTTAATAATCCTTCCTATATAACTTAATACTATAGTATCTCCATTATTAACTTCATGATAGAACTCATTATAAACTTTATCATCTATTGCATTATAAAATACTCCACTAGCTTTAATATCGAAATGTTTCAACCATTTATTACATCTTTTAGAAACACCATAAAATTTAGGATTATATCTTTTTATTTTTTTAGTTAAATGATGTTCATAAATGGACCCAAAAAAATCTAGAATCTTATTACCTACACTTATATGATTACTACTATGATCAATAACATACAGTGGGCATTTTTTATCTTTACTTACTTTTGAACCCAAAATACTAGTTTGATAATATCTTGTGTTACATATAATATAGTCTATTTTTTCTTTGTTTAAGTCATCTAATAATTCTTTATATTTACTATTCTTATGTAAAAAAGGATAACGATTTTTACATAATGAATATACTGGTAAACGATAAACTTTTATATCATCAATAATTTCTTTACTTTTATAATTATTGTCATTAGTTGTAACTATTATAATATTATATTTTTTTTTCAAGATTTCTACTACCTTACTAGTATATCTTTCAACACCACCTAAATGAGGTATATAAAAACCATTGAAAAAAGCAATAGTCTTTTTATTTTTCTTCATTTTCCTTCTCCTTTAATATCGCTACATTTTGTGCTAACTCTGTAATTTTTTCTTGTTGTTCAGCTATTCTTTTACTATTTCTAAAGTTAACAAATACTAAGAAGATAATGCAGAACACTAAAAACAAAGTTGGTGGATATTCTACTCCAAAAAATTTAGCAATAAAATCTATTGAATATGGAAAAATTGATAAAAGTAACATCAAAAAAGCTGCTACCATCCAAAAGAAGCTTTCCTTAACAGAAAACTTGCGTTTTCTAACTACACTACCTATATAGATAATACATAAAATAGCAATTATAATAAAATAAATATTATTCATGAGCTTTCACCTTCTTTTTAGAAAAAGTTATTAATACAAAGAATATTGTATAAAACATATTAATCATATATTTTATTGGTTTAATTATACCACCATGCATACTTTCCCCTGCTTCTCTTAAGCGCATTTTAACAGGTATTTCTTCTATTTTATAGCCACTAAGTAACATTTCAATGACTAAATTAGCATCTGGAAACTCAGGATAGTTTCCCATCTTGGCATATCTTTTAATAACCTTTTTATTTAAACATTGAAAACCTGATAATGGATCAGCAATGGTTTTCTTGCAAGAACATTTAATAATCTTTTCAAAAATTTTAGTACCTATTCTTCTAAACTTAGGACAAGGATATCCCATATCTTTTAAGTACCTAGAACCAATTACAATATCACAATTATTCTTTTTAGCATGTTCATACAATTTATTGGCTTCTTTAGCAATATGTTGTCCATCTGCATCAAATTGTATTACATAGTCATAATCATGAATAGCAGCATATTTTATTCCTGTCTGAACTGCCATAGCATACCCCATATTAAAAATGTTAGAAATACATTTAACCTTATTCTTTTTTACAATATCAACAGTTCTGTCTCGAGAACAGTCATTGATAACCAAAATATCTGCATTAGGTATATCATGCTTTATTTCTTTTAGCACCTTACCAATATTTTCTTCTTCATTATAAGCAGGGATTACAAAGAGAAGTTTATCTTTTTTTGTCATATCATCACCAATTAAAGTATACAATAAAAGCAGTTTATTATCAACATAAACTGCTTCATTAATTAGTATTATTTTGGAAATACAGCTATCAATAAGGAACTAATTGTATTTACTAATATTATTGTATTTAAAATAGTAGTGAACTTAATAAGTTGTATTTCATTTTTTAAACATCTTTCACAATTAGGCAAAATACTTGCAATAGGAATTATAAGCAGCCAAAAATATCTCACTTGAATTCCAACAATTTTTAGAGCTCCTACACCTAATCTAGAGCTTGTCCAATCTAAATATAATGTTGTTGAAACTAAACCAACAATTGCCAAACAGACAAGAATAATCAAGACTTTACTATACTTACCCATTTTTACTTTCTTATTATCATAAAAGTATGAAGCAACAAAACAACCACTATATGCATATATAAATAACTGATTAATTCTTGCTAAACCATAACACATTCCATTACCAGCTGTAATATTAACAAAATACTTACTTACGATTGAATCAATAAAAGTATTTATAAAGATAAAAATATATTTGAAAGGATGTGTTAAAATAAATTCAATCTGTTTTTGAACTGATTCATTACCTACATGAGCTACCGCTGATAGCATGAACCAAACAAAATCTATAATAAATGATATAATAATAATTGGTAATAAAGTAGCGATTTTCTTTTTTGTGCTATTTTTAAAACATTCCTTAGGAATCAAAAATAATAGTAAAACGTACAGAACATAAAAAATTTTGTATGTAGAAAAAGATAGAGAAATTAAACCAAGTATCAAAAAATCTTTTCTATTAAATTCTCTTTTATTATGAATAAAATTCAAAATATATGAAATAAACACAAAGAATAAGCCCAAAGAAAAAGCATCAGCGCTACAAGTGCTAACTAAAGATAATACTGCTGGAGAAGTATATAAAACAAGAGCAAACATTTTCTTCACAGGTAATAATTTGAAAGCTATATAACCTAACCCTAACCAAGTAACGAAATTACATAACCTTACTGTGTATAGTATAAATAAAGGACTTAATTGGAATACTTTAGAAAGAAAAAATCCAATTATTTGTGGAACATAAGGAAGTGGTGAATAATCAATAGAAGTAACATCACCATTCCACAAAGGTATAGTATCACTATAATCAGTTCCATCTAATATATATTTTTCAGTATAACGATTAGCAACTTTTTTTTCTCCAACAAAATCTCCAATAGCTTTAGGCAATTTTGTTTCATTTTTTTCTGGATTTGCTACAACAATATCACCTACAGATATTTGATAAGGTCTTAAAAAGTGAGGTAATTCATCAGTTCCTAAAAAAGCGGGTACAAAAATTAAATATATACCACCATATATTGAAGCAATAATTAAAAACAATTTTTCTATTCTTAAATCATGTTTTTTTTTCAACATATGAAAAATTATAAATGCACCAATATTGGAAATAATACAAACAGCCAAAAAGACAAGTTGATATTTTAAAGTTATATTTTTGTTATTATAAATCATCTGAAAATATATAAAAATTTCACTCAAAATTACAATAACTGGCAAAATAAATTTTCTATAACTTATTTTTTTGAAAAGTTTCATATTTACCTCCCACACACTCCGGAATAATCTAAATTTTTTAACTACTATAAATTAACTTATTTTACAGGTTCTAACCAGAAATGCTGTTGTTTATTTTCTACTTTAAATAATTTATATTTTTTTAAATCATTTTCATTTTCTACGTTATTACTAAACAAATCATTCAACTCATCAGTTGTGCTATAAAAGAACACATAATCAAAGTCATAATCCACTATATGATTAATAAAATCCTTTTTAGTTAATCCCCAATCTTGCAAATCCCACTCATTAGAAGGAGTTTTTATCTTCCAAGTTATAGCATAAGGATTAGAATTAACAATTCTAGGATATGTATAATACCTAGCATACCATAAAGGCATTATAGAATTTTCATCACTTTGATTAATAACGAATATTTTGGAATCTTCACTAGTTCTCTCATTTATTATAGCAAAGTCTCCTTGTCTTGCCTCACTTATATGCATAGTCTCTCTTCTTGCTTTTATATCAGTTAGAAAATAAGTAATATCAGAAAAACCTACTAGTGCTATAAGAAAAATAGATAAAATATGAATAGTTGTAACTTCTCTACTATTACTTAATCTATATAATATATAAATCATGAATGCTATATTAATAGGAGCTAAATATCTTCCAAAAGAAGCAAGAGTTGATGCTTCATATTTAGAAAACATTACAAACAAAGATAAAGCTGTCAAACAAAAGAAAACTGCATAAGAAATTATATAGGGTAATAAAAACCAAAAAATATTTTTTACTTTACTTTCTTTATAATCAACTCTATAAATAAGATAAAAAATAATAAGCAAATAAATAAATAAAGGAATATTAATAAAAGCATAAACTATAGTCTCATCAATAGATGATAGAACACTATTATAAAAATTAAGCATAAATTGTGGTTCTAATTTTGGCAATAAATCAGGTTTTAAAGTATCTGGCATTAAAGAATAGTCATATGCAACAGACTCTATAATAGATGAACTTGCAAATAATCTCCATGCTATAAAAAATACTAAAATAAGTACACCTGGCAAAATATATTTTAATAGTGTATTCCATAAATTTTTTATCGATAACTTTTTAGTAGATAACTCTTTCAAATAAAATAATAGGAGTAATGATAAAGCAAAAACAAAGCCATTTGCTTTTAACATTGTTATAATTAATAAGATTAAAATAACAGACCATTTTTTCAAATTATGTTTCCTACAATAATTCTCCAATATAATAGCGCATCCACATAGTACTCCTAATAACAAATCAACATATAGCAATGTATAAGAAATAGAACCATTAAATATTAATGGAAAAAATACAGCAGCTAATAAAAATAAAACTATTGTAAAACTTTTTTTATTTATAATATACATAAAAATAGGCATAAGATAAATAAATGTTAATATTGTAAGACCAATATATAAATTAGGTTCACTATATCCACTAAACACACTTACTATATAATGCCAAATTGTAGAAACAGGTGGGTAAGCCCTAGTAGCACCCAAATTACTTATAACAGCATATAAAGAATCCTCATTAATTGCAATTTTAGCAGCATATCCCCAATATGAATACTCATCATATGAATGAACATATCTACCTACTCCTCCTAAAATTGCAATTAAAAATAAAACTGAAAAAATAATAATTGTTTTTTTATCAATACTTTCTAAATTTTTAAAAAACAAATTATTATTGTGATAAATATAGTAAATTAGTGCTAAAGATACAATAAGTAAGAAAAGGAAAGAAAAGGATAAAATATTTAAAAGACCTAAAACTATAAAACTAAATATTAAAATAGATACAGAAACAACTAAAGATATTTCAAACCTTAATTTAGTTTTTATCATACAAGCAAAAGTTATTAATAAAATAAAAGCATAAAGCAAAAGAAAACCACTACTGTTATATGAATTAAAAAGTAAAGCTAACAAAGCATTAAGAATTAAAACAACATTAACAATTTTATAAAATTTTTGTTCTCTTTTTAAAACTTTAACATTTAAAACAATAAAAACTAAAGTCACCAAAAGACTTAATCCATAATCAAAATAGTTTATTTCTGCATCAAATACAATTTGTTTTAATAACAACAATACAAACAATAAAACAATAATTATTATACTTATAATACTTGTTCTGTCCTTTTTCATCATCCTATTACCTTTCTAAAAAATTACTTACTAACTTCTTACTCTCTTTTATATAGTCTTTTCTATACTTAGCATATTCTTTTAATATAATATCTTTATTTTCTCTAATACCATTAATTTTATTAGCAATCTCACCAATATCATCATCACTATCTAAGACTAAATATTGTTTTAACTTTGGATAATCATCAAAAATATCTGTATTACCTAATAAACAAGGTATACCTAAATCTAAACTTTTTAATATTAATTCCATATTATTAAATGTAAAATTACAATACAAATTAATCTCATTATCAACAAGAGCCTCTTCTCTACTATGAACTTCTTTAGCTTTTATATCAAAAAAATCAATAAAATGTTTTGTAGCAGGCATATTAGGAACTATTTTACAATAATCATAATCTATTAATTTTAATGCACTTAATTGATTATATGTATTATGATTAGGATTATAATCATCACCTATTACACCAATAGATTTTTCTAAAGTATTTTTTCTTGATTTAGTTTTAACATCTAACAAAAGATGACTAGCTCTATAACCAGCTTGTTTTAACACTTCACTAGTTGCTTTATCAAGACAAGCAATTTCTTTTACTATATTACGATCATAAAACTCCATAATTCTAGTAAAAGTAGCTCTTACACCACCAGTTGTTAAGCCTGCTAAATTATTTTTATATACCCATTTAACTTCTCTTTTTTTACTAATATAAGGTAAGATTAAACGATAACCTTCAAACCAATCAAAAATTATTAACTTACTACCTTTATTATTAACAAAATCAACAATCTTGTTAGCATCTTCTTCACTTAATTCAAAATCTAAATAAATAACATTATTAAAAGTATATTCAACACTATCTTTTATATCATAATCAGCATCAGGTAATAATACAATATAAGAACCTTCAACAAGTTTATTTAAATCATCTATTTTCATAGCTATCACCACCGTCTAATCTACATATCTAGAAAGTGTTTAACACTTTCTTTACTTTTCTTATCATTTTCTTTTTTAAAGTCTTTATACCACTTCATAACTTTATCTTTATTATCTAAACACTTCTTTATTTGTTTAGCAATTAAAACTGGATTTTCTTCATTGTTTAAAACGATATACTCTTTTAATTCAGTATTTTTAAAGTAATGATGATTATTACCAGAAATACAAGGAACACCTACCTCAAAGCTTTCAATTGGTAACATAGGTGCACATTCTGAGTAAGTAACATACAAATTAATTGTGTTTTTACTCATTCTTTCAAGCAATTCATCTCTTGGAATAGGTTTATCTAACCCTTCTAATTTTATACCCAAATCATTTGCAAACTTTTTAGCTTCTGCATTTAATGGTACCATATCAATAACAGCATTAGGAATTAAAGTAGCACTTGCAATTTGAGCAAACATATTTTTACGCCAATCATCACACTTAGCAGCATATATACCAATCCTAACAATATCTTTTGGAGGATTTGCTTTAATCTTTTTAGGTAAAATAACATTATTTAAAATAAGAGTTGTTTTATATCCTTCATGTTCATAGAAAGGAATAATACTTTCTTTACAAGTTGCAAAAACATCAATAATTCCTTCTTTATGAAGTTCAATAATTTCAATATTTCTTTTCCAACCGTATGGCTCTGATACTTGTGAATTAGAACCATGCCAAAATACTTTTATTTTTATATTAGGATTTTCATCTTTTAAATATATAGCAAGTTCTTTCCAACCTATACACATAGCACTAAATACTACTTGTTTAACTTTGCTTTCTAAAATTGCTTCTCCCACTTTTCTAACATCTTTATCTCTTAATAATTCACCACATCTAACCCTACTATCAAAAAGTTCAATTGTTGCACTAGTAACACCTAGCCACTCAGGATTATGCATAACCAAATAGTCAGCTTTAATTTTAGATATATCTTCTAAAGCATTACTTAAATTTTCAAGATATTTAGAACTAATTTTTCTTTTATATCTTCTATATAAAACTACAGGAAATAAACATGCCTTAATACAGCGCTTAGCATTTCTTTTTGTAAAACGGTATACTTTTAAAATACGAGCTGTATTTTTAGCCCCAAACTTCCTTACCATTTTCATCTCTATCTGTTCATACTTAGAAATCCATGTAGCATCAAAATAGTGAATCATACAAGTATTCTCAGTAAACTTATTATTTTTAAAATTAAAAGATAATGGATAAAAATACTCTCTTGGATATACATATATATTCTTATGCAATACTTGAATCTCATTTTTTGTAGGATCAAAATCAAATTCATCCAAAATCTTTGTAATTATTCTTGGAATAGATATTTGATATAAATCATAAGTATCAAAATGTTCTAAACTTCTATAATAATCTAACATTCTTTTAGCAAAATAGGTTTTAGGTTTTGATGCTCCCCAAACAGCAGCATTTACCATCATAGAATCTTCAACACCAAGAAATGTCTCTTTATCAAGCAAGAAATCTATATTTTTAGTAATCATCATATCAGTATCTAAATAAATACCACCCATCTCATATATAGCTTTTGTCCTAACATAATCAGCCACAAAAGCCCACTTTTTATTCTCATAAGCTTCTTTAATAAATGGACATTCATTTAAATCTACATTATTTTCATTCCATTCAATAATTTCAAAATCTGGAAGATATTTCTTCCAACTCTTAATACATTTCTTAGTTAATTTTGTATATGGTTTTCCCCCAAACCATACTAAATGTATATATTTTTGCATAACTCCTCCTATTTTTTCATTTGAGCATCGTAATACTCTTTACATATTTCTTTAGTATCTCCCATCTTTACAATTTTACCATGTTCAAGCCAAACAACCCTATCACACAACTGTTTAATAGAATCAAGTGAATGTGATACGTATAAAACTGTTGTACCACCTTTAATCATTTCAAGCATTTTATTCTTACTTTTTTCTTGAAACTTAATATCGCCTACTGATAAAATTTCGTCTACTATTAAAATTTCAGGATTAACAATAGTTGCAATAGAAAAGGCAAGTTTAGCTGTCATACCTGAAGAAAAGTTCTTAACAGGCACATCCAAGAAATCACGTAACTCAGAAAATTCTACTATTTCTTCAAACTTAGACTCTAGGAATTCTTTAGAATACCCTAAGATAGCTCCGTTTAGAAAAATATTTTCTCTCGCTGTCAATTCAGAATCAAATCCTGCTCCAAGTTCAATCATTGGTGAAATAACACCATTTACTGTTACTTTACCTTTAGTTGGTTTCATAACGCCACTAACTACTTTTAGTAATGTTGATTTCCCTGCACCATTACTACCAATTAAGCCAACAACTTCTCCTTTTTTAACACTAAAAGAAATATCTCTTAATGCCCAGAATTCTTCCTTTTTCTTCTTAGGTTTATTAAAACTAAAGAAATTAACAAATGCTTGTTTAATAGAAAATTCTTTTTCTATACCTAAATTAAATTTCATTGATACATGTTCTAACTTAATCATAAACTTCCTCCTTATACATAGTAGATAAATTTATCCTGATTTTTCTTAAATACAATTGCTCCTATTCCTAAAGTAACTAATGCAATTACCCCTAATAGAACTAACACTAAAACAGATGGTGCTCTACCATATAAAACTATCTCTCTAGCAGCCGTTAAAAACTGATATAATGGATTAAATTTAAATAGTGTTTGTAAAGTAGCAGGTAATATTTCAATACTATAGAAAACTGGTGTTAAATAATTCCACATAGTTAAAACTATACCATAGATATAAAATACATCTCTTAAAAATACAGATACACATGATAAGAATAAACTTACACCCACTGTAAATACAAATAGACATAAAAATATATAAGGCAAAAGTAAATAATAAATATTAAATTCACAAGGATATTGACCAAGACCGAAATTAGATAACACAATAATTGCTAGCCATGGTATTAAAGTTAAAACAAAATTAATACCAACAAAAATACACTTTGCAACTGGGAAAATATATTTTGGTATATAAACTTTATTTATAAGTGAAAAATTAGAAACAACAGATGTCATCGCTGTATTAGAAGCTTCACTAAAATAATTCCACATAATAATACCTGTCATTAAGTAAACAATATAGTTTACTCCCTCTACTTGAAATCTAAACATTTGCGAGAAAACAATGGTCATTACTGTTAATAGTAATATAGGATACAAAAGACTCCATACAACACCTAAAACAGATCTTTTATATTTAACTTTAAAGTCCCTAGATATCAATTGAGTCATTAAAAACCAATAATGTTTAAAATTTGCAATAATATTTTTCATATTCGTCATTTAACTACACCTCACAATTATAATAACACATATTTTAAATAATTAAAAACTTTTGCTGTTTAATTTGGCAAAAAAATTAATAATTTTCGAATTCTTTTTTTCAAGAAAAGGAAGTAATTTTTTTTCCAGTAAATGATATGACAAAATGGCAACTACAATATGAATTGTAACTTGAATTATAAAAAAGTAAATAGAATTATAATTAAAACCAAAATTAAACACTTGATTTAATAATATTGTAGCAAGTTGAATTGGAAGATTCCATACATAAATGCCAAAAGAAAGATTACCTAAATATTTAGTAAATTTACAATTAATAAATTTCAATTTAGTATCTATGCCTATAACGAAAAAAATTACTAAAGGGTATACAATAAATGTTAATAGAAATAATAAATCACCTACAAAATAATTACCTAAAAATATACATAACATTCCTATAACTATCAAAAAAACAAATGAAATTTTTGAAATATTTTCTTTATTACTTAAATTGTTGTTTAAGCAGCCAATAAATACACCAAGTCCAAAAGAGATCACTCCCCTAGTGATATTATAATTTAAAAGAGGAACATTTAAGTTATATTTTTGAACTAATAAAGCAATAAATACTGGAATTAAAAAAATAAAAATATTTTTCTTCTTAATAACAAATTTGGAAATATAAAAGAAAATTATATAACAAAAAAGCAATACACTAATATACCACACTGCATTATTTAATGAAACTATTCCTGGCTCTATCCAATATTGAATACCAAGAAGTTGTAATAATAAATTTCCAAAATCATTATTTCCCCATATCCAAAATTGATTATTAATTAAACAATAGATCTGTTGTAAAACAAACATAACTATAGTGGTAATACCAGCTACTAATATTAATCTAATATATCTTTTCTTAAAAAAGGATATAATATTTAAGTTTTTATCTTTTATTTTACTAAAATAACTTATAAAAAAAAGAAAGCCAGAAATTATAAAAAATAATTCCACTAACATATATCCGAATTTAGATAATTGTTCAACAATAGGAATATTTGAAAATAATGTAATATTAGGAAAATCATTTTGAAAATGATAAATGCATGCTATTACAATAGCACAAATAAACTTTAAAATGTCAAAGCTTTTATAATACTGTCGTTGTTTCATTATTCTTACCTTTCATTTATAATAATCAATTTTTATTATCTTTATTAGAAATAATAGTTTTAAATATATCTAAGTCTTCTTTATATGTTATTTTAAAATTAGTTAACTCACCATCTATAAAATTAACTCTGTAATTATTTAAAATTAATAAGTCACATAATGTATTTGCATGTATATTATTCAAATTTTCATCATAGATAACTTTTTTTAAATCACCAAAAGAATATACTTGTGGTGTTTGTATTCTTACTGTTTTGTCCCTCGGTATAATACTATTATCGTTAAGATTAACCATAACTTCAATACAAGGAACTACTGTAGATAATGGTCCTATCTCATCATAGTTTTTTATACATCTGGAAATAAGGTCGTCGCTTAAATTAGGACGATTACCAACATGAACAATTATTTTATCCTCTAAAGAAAGTTCATGGTCAACTGATTTTATGCAATTTATAATGGATTTTAATTGAGTATCTCCACCTTGTACTAGTTTATATACTTTAGTTAAATTATAATTTTTTATTAATTCTTTAATTGTTAACATATTATCTTTAGAACAAGCAATTAATATATAATCTACATCGCTATTATTTTGAAATTTTTCTAATGTATAAATAAATAAAGGTTTACCATAAACTTCAATAAATTGTTTAGGCAAATCAGAACCAAATCTTGTTCCTTTACCAGCTATTGGAATAACAGCAAAAGTCTTCATTTACATCACCTCTTATGATTCTTAATTTTTCTTAATCTTTCTAATAGTTGCCAAGATCTAGAATTATATACTAAATCAAGTTCCTCTTTTCTTTGTTTGCTAAGCCTTTCATAATATTTCTTTTCTTCATCTAACTTCGCAATTTTTTTATTTAAATTAACTACTTGTCTATTAGAATTAATATAAGGTTTAACTTTTAATTTACCATCATCAGTAAAAAAATAAGAACAAATATTATCACAACCACCATTTTTTAAATTTCCAAACCATAATTTTCTCTTTTCTTCCAAGTCTAATGAAATTTTACTATTACAATAAAGATATTCATTAATTTTATTTAATAAATTATCAATAGTATTTAAACCATCAGTAAGCCAAAAATTATAGTTATTATAACAAATCCCCCTGCTTATATTATAAGAATCAACATCAGTATTTAAATAGATACATGGTTTATTTAAATATAAAAACTCTATTCCTAATGATGAATAATCTGTAATAAGTAAATCTGCCGCATCTAATATGTTATAAACATCAAAATACAATGTTTGTACTTTACTATTATCTATAAAAATAATATTATTAGATTTAATAGAAGATGGAAATTGCATTTCTTCACTAGGATGTTTTTTTACACACAGTAAATAATTATTTTTTTCAAGAAAAGAGACTAATTGCTCTTCATTATAAGGATGCAAGTTCAAAATATTATTAGCATTTTCTTTACTATCATCTCTACCACATCCTTTTCTAAAGGTCGGCATATAAAATATAATCTTCTTATAAATAGATAAATTTCTATTAGTTAATTCAGATAAATTTTTAAATGCATTTTTATTTTTTATAAAATCCAATTTAGGATATCCAAGTGGTAAAACTTGTTTTAAATCAACATTAAATCTAGCAGAAAAAATAGTTGTCCAAAATTCCGAAGGAACAATAAAATAATCAACTGTTCTACTTAAATGCTCATACCATGATATATCAGCATTTGATATATTATTCATCATAAATCCAACTTTTTTGGGGCTAATACCATGCCATAACTCTATATATATTGCTCTATCAGACTTATCACCAGTCAAATTGCAATGTGTAGTAAAAAAAACATCCGTTTTTCCTATATATTTTCTAAAGTCACTAGTTCCTAAAGCTATGGCATTAATTCCTTCGTGATTTAATTTTTCTTTAAAAGTATCAGAAGTTACAATCCAAGTATAATTCATACTATCTTTATACTTATTTTTCATATAATTATATAAAGCCTTAGCATTGCCAGAAAAGTCTGGAAAACTACAAAAAGTAATGTTCAATTTTCTCATATTTATATACTCTCCTAAAAAACTTTAACTATAGTATATCAAATATTTACAGTCTTTACAAACTATAAGCAAAGGATTTCTTTAGTTAAAACCATACACTAACATCTACGTTACCAGAAATACCAGGAACAGTTTCAGTTGATGAATATTGCCAACCAATATAACTACCAGAATAATAACAATAATGATTATATTGAGCTATCCAAGCAATTAAATTACGTAAATAATCTGAGTTTAATTTTTCTTCAGCAAGAGATGTATAAGTATATATTTTAGATATAGAACCATAACCATTATTAATCATTGTATCCATAAAACCTCTTGTAACCTGCTCATATTCATAAGTACCCATATAATTTGTAATACTATTACTTTCTAAATCAAGAAAAATACCCAAAGTCGGATTCATATTATACTTTCTTATCATTTTTAAAGTAAAATTAGCATATAAAATTCCTTCATTATAATTTTCTGCATAACTATATATATATATTCCATATGGTATCCCTAGTCTTTGCAATTCAGCTATATTTCTAGCAAGCATAGCATCTTCTTCTTCACAGCCAGCTGCTATTCTTAAAATAACTCCATCAACACCACCTTGACTTATTACGGTATTCCAATCAATATAACCTTGATATTCAGAAACATCTATAACTTTTTTTACATTTTTACCAATCATAGCACCTAAAGAATTAAAAAAATATTTGATGCCTGCAATATAAGTCCAATCATTAGCTTTAGTACCATCTTCAAAATAATAATACGTAACACCATTAATAGTCACAAAATTACTTTTCATATGACCATTATCATAAAAATAATAATCACGATTATCTATAGTCTTATACCCTGTAACATAAGTACTATCTTCATTAAAATAATACATATAACCATCTACTTCACGCCATCCTGTTACTCCTATACCAGTTTCTGGATCCAAATAATAAACAATATTTGTGCTTGGATAAGTAACCCAACCTTTCATCATTCTCTTAGTAGTAAGTCCAAAGAAGTATCTATTACCATCAACAACAGTCCAATCTGTTGCAAGTTCACCCGTTGTAGGATTTGCATAATAATATGTCCCACTATCATTTATCCAACCATACATCTTTTTACCATATTTTATTCCAAAAAAGTAATACTTATCATCTATTAAAGTTACTCCACTTGCTCGCTTTTTAGTAGTAGGATCAAAATAATAAAGTTCATTATCTATTTCAATTAATCCCGACAAAGCTTTGTGGCTTTCTAAATCGAAATAATAATAATCATTGTTTGTATATACCATACCAGTTTGAAGGATGCCTTCATCATTAGAACAATAATAATTTCCATTATATTCGAAAAAGCCCTTTACTACCTCAAAACTAATAGAATCAAAGAAATAAGAATTGTCATTAAAATCGATAAAGCCACTTAAAACCTTACCTGTATCAGGATCAGCATAATATCTTTCTCCATTATAATCAATAATTCCATAACCTAACATCAATTTCCCCTGAGTCACTCCAAAAAAATAATTAACCCCATCTACTTCTCTAATTCCCTGAT
>CALVIS010000003.1 GCA_944331805.1 uncultured Bacilli bacterium | reverse complement strand
TTTAAAACTTCCTTTAATAGATTTTTATCTTTTAAAAGTTCTCTTCTTTGTTTTCTAGTAAGAGGTTCTTTAGTTTTCTTGAATTTCTTACCTGATTTAATTGTAATAGATTTATCTTTATATTCTTTCTTTAATTCTCTTTCTTTTTTTCTTCTTACACTTCTTGGTTCATTTGCATATTTCTTTATTTCTTCCTGTAATTTTTCCTCTTCCTTTTTACTTCTTTTTTTCATTACTACATCCTTTCTTATTCTGTAGTAATAATTATATCAGATTTTCTTTGCGAAGAAATTTACTCTTTTTTGCTGTTTCTAAATAAATTACTTTATAATATCTAATTTTAGATGTATTATATATTAATAACTGTAAAGGAGTGATAACTTTGCCTAAAATAAGTATAATAGTACCTGTTTATAATGAAGAAGAGTATGTTTCTACTTGTCTTGATAGTTTAGTAAAACAGACTCTTGATGATATAGAAATAATTACAATTGATGATAACTCTACCGATAATAGTTTAAATATTTTACTTGATTATGCTCGGAAATATCCTAATATAAAAGTTTACCATAATGAAAAAAATATAGGTCAAGGTGCCTCTAGAAATAGAGGATTAAAGCTTGCAACTGGTGAGTATATTGGCTTTGTAGATAGTGATGATTATGTTAGAAGTACAATGTACGAGGATATGTATAAGGCTCTCGTTAACAATAACTATCCAGAACTTGTTACTACTGAGATAATATTTGTAAAAGATGATAGTTATGCAAATATAGATTTAGAGTTTTTAGCAAGAGGTAAAGAAAAGATAATTAATCCTATCCAAGATAGGTCTTTTGTTATCTCTGAGAGTCCTACTGTTTGTAATAAGATTTTTAGAAGAGATACTTTAAAAGACTTTTATTTTGTAGAAGATTCTTTATTTGAAGATATTCCTTTTAGTTATACAAAATATATGGAAGCATTTAAAGTTGTAACTATTCCAAGTATTAATTATTTCTATAGAAGAGATATAAATAGAGGAGTATCTTCTATAAATTATAGAGAAAATAGTCATATAACTGATATATTTAAAGTATTAGATAGATTAGATTTTGATATGAAAAATAGTTCTAGATATGAGATATTTAAAGATGAGATAAAACTTATACAACTTGCTTATTCCCTTATTAGAGTAGAAGAAGTAAATAATTGGGATTTAGATGAAGAGAAGAAAATATTAGTTAAAGATAAAATGTTTCATTTAATAGAAGAAAAATATGGTAATTTAGATAGTGTTGATATTACATTATTACAATCAAAATGTGGTATTAATATTTGTGATGAATATACTAATTACTTGGATAATGAAAAAGAAAAAATAAAATCTTTAAAAAATTAGATAAATATGCGAAAAAAAATTAGAAAAAGTTTATATAATAGAAATGAAAGGAATTATTAAATATTTTGGTACTAATTATTTAGTACTTTTTATTATGAAAAAATTTAAAAGACTTTGCAGTTATTCTGTCCTTAATAAAAAGAATAATTAATTAAGAAAAATTTGAAAGGAAGTGGTTATTTTGCCAAAAGTTAGTATAATTGTACCAGTTTATAATAGTGGAAAATATTTAAAGACTTGTCTTGATTCTTTAGTTAATCAGACACTTAAAGATATAGAAATAATTGCTGTAGATGATTGTTCTACTGATAATAGTCTACTTATTTTAATGGATTATGCTAAGAAGTATCATAATATTAAGGTTTATCATAATAGAGAGAATTTAGGACAAGGAGCATCTAGAAATAGAGGACTTGATATTGCAAGAGGAGAATATATTGGTTTTGTTGATAGTGATGATTATATTAGATATACTATGTATGAGGATATGTATAAGGCTGCTGTTAATAATAGTGCACCTTTAGTATCTGTACTGCTTCTTTATGTAATGGATGATATAGATTTAAAAAATGACGTAGTATTAAGAAGTGAACCAATAGTATATAATCCTACAAATGCTAGTGGTAAAGAACAAGTTATTAATGAAAGTCCCTCTTCTTGTAATAAATTATTTAAAAGAGAGTTTATAGGCAACTATCGTTTTTTAGAAAATACTTTATTTGAAGATGTAGCATTTAGTCATTATATGCTTATGAAATCAGACAAATCAGTTATCTTACCTTATTTTAATTATTTTTATAGGATAAATAATTATGGAAGCTTAACTTTTAGAACTTATAAAAAAACTGATAAAATATATGATATCTTTAAAGTGGTAGATAAATTAGAGGAAGATGTTAAAAGTATAAATAAATATAATATATTTAAAAAAGAAATAAGATTTTTAAAATTATCAAGTTCTATATCAATACTTTTTGATATTAATAAATGGAATGTTTCTAAAGAAAAAAAAGAAGAAGCACTTAAGGAAATGAGTGAAGTTATTTATGATAAATATGGTATGATAAGTGCGAATGAGATTAAGCAGCTATGTTATAAACTTGGAAATGAGACAGTGGTACTATATTTAAAGTTTCTAGCTACTAAAGGAAAAGTTAAAATTAAAACTACATATAGTAGTTAAGTTAATCATAAAAGTACTAAATTGTATTAACTATTTGTGATATATTGTTACACGATAAAATTAAGTAGTTGAAAAACAAACAATTATAGCGTATAATACATTTAAATGCGATTGATATTCAAGGAGTACATATAAAGTATTTATAGAGAGTTAATGGTTGGTGAAAATTAACAATATGATATATGGAAGGTAGTGAATAGAGCAGGGTTTCTGAAAAAGTAGTAAGTTACCACGGGATAGGCCGTTATAAGTAATAAGATAGTTTAATAACTATAAATTAAGGTGGTACAGCGTAGATTGTCTATGCCCTTAAGTTATAGTTATTTTTTATTTTAAGGGAGGTGTTATTATTAAGAGTAGATTATATATTATTCCAAATGAATATATGCTAAACAGTGGTGTTTTCTTTAGAATATTAAAAGATGGTGAGAATCATTTAAAATATATAAGAGAATTTGTTGATACTTATAATCTTTCATATTCATTTAGTGATGATGATAGTAATGAAGCACCTGCTTTGCTTGCTAAAGATGGGTTTTTAGTTGTTAAAACTAGTTGGGATTATATGAATATAGTCGTATTTTATGTACCAGAACTTATAACAGATAATCAGAAAAGTTGGTTAGATACTAATTTAGATAGTTTTAAGAATTATGAATATCTTGGTTTTAATAATTATAGTTTAGTAGATGATGAAGTTATTGAAGAAAGAATTGAAGATTTGGAAAAAGAGGTTGTTGAAATAAATAAAAGATATTTAAATTTTAGAAAAAGTTTAGGAGTAGAAGGGCGAGTCATTATTGTTCCAGATGAAGAACAAATAAAAGATGATGTGTTTGAGAAAATTATTGTTGGTAATGAAAATCATGTTGATAGGTATCAAGATTTTTCTGATAAATATCATTTAGGTTATGAATTTAGTGACAACGACTCTTACATTGCACCTCTTACAATGGCTAGTATTGGACATTTTTGTTATAATACTGCTGAATCAATTAGTAATATATTAATGTATATACCAGAAGTTGTTACTGAAAGACAATATAATTACTTTGTTAATAATAGAGAAATGATTTTAAATTATGTAGATAAGAAGGCAACTGCTGTTAAAGATAGAGATGGTAATTTAGTTATAGAAACACTTGATGATTTTGACTTAATAGAAAAAGAAGTTAATAAAAGATATGGAAAATATAAAAAACTAAAGGAGGAGAAAGGTCATGTTAGATAAAAAATATAATCATAAAGAAGTAGAGAAAGATAAGTATAATAATTGGGTAAATAAGGGTTATTTTAAAGGAGATAAAGATAAGAGTAAAGAACCTTTTTGTATCGTAATACCACCACCTAATGTTACAGGTAAACTACATTTAGGTCATGCTTGGGATACAACCTTACAAGATATTTTAATTAGATATAAGAGAATGAATGGTTATGATGCTTTGTGGGTTCCAGGAATGGATCATGCTGGTATTGCAACCCAGGCTAAAGTTGATAAGAGATTAAGAGAAATGGGTATTAATCCTCGGGGGATAACTCGTGATGAATGGTTAGAACATGCTTGGAGTTGGAAAGATGAATATGCTACTACTATTCATGAACAATGGGCAAAACTTGGACTTAGTCTTGATTATACTAAAGAAAGATTTACTTTAGATGAAGGACTTAGTAAAGCGGTTAGGTATGTTTTTGTTAAACTTTATGAGAAAGGTTTAATTTATAGAGGAGAGAGAATTATTAACTGGGATCCAGTTCAAATGACAGCTTTATCTAATGAAGAGGTTATCTATAAAGAAGATAAGGGAGCATTTTATCATATTAAATATTATATAACTGGTACTGATGAATACTTAGATGTTGCAACTACTCGTCCTGAAACTTTATTTGGTGATACTGCAGTTGCTGTTAATCCTTCTGATGATAGATATAAACATTTAATTGGTAAGACTGTAATTCTTCCTATTGTTAATAAAGAAATACCAATTGTTGGTGATATTCATGCAGACCCAGACTTTGGCTCAGGTATCGTAAAAATTACTCCAGCACACGACCCCAACGACTATGAAGTAGGGCTAAGACATAACTTACCTCGGGTTGTGGTAATGAACTTGGATGCTACTATGAATGAGAATGCTCTTGGTTATGAGGGAATGACTAGAGAAGAGTGTAGAGAGAAATTAGTAGAAGATTTAAAGAAACAAGACTTATTAATTGGTATTGAAGAGATGACTCATAATGTTGGACATAGTGAGAGAAGTGATGCCGTAGTTGAGCCAACTTTATCTAAACAATGGTTTGTTAAGATGAGACCCCTTGCCGATAGAGTTCTTGAAAATCAAAAGAATAAAGATACTAAAGTAAACTTTGTGCCAGAACGTTATGAAAAGACAATGAATCACTGGATGGAAATTACTTATGACTGGTGTATATCTCGTCAATTATGGTGGGGACATAGAATACCTGCTTGGTATAAAGATGATGAAGTATATGTTGGAATGGAAGCGCCAGAGGGTGATGGCTGGGTACAAGATGAAGATGTTCTAGATACTTGGTTTTCATCTGCATTATGGCCATTTTCAACACTAGGTTGGCCAGAAGAGACAGAGTTATTTAAAAGATATTATCCTAATAATGTCTTAGTAACTGGTTATGATATTATTCCATTCTGGGTTAATCGTATGACTTTCCAAGGTTTAGAGTTTACTGGTAAAAGACCATTTAAAGATTGTCTTATCCATGGACTTATTCGTGATAAAGAAGGACGTAAGATGAGTAAGTCTTTAGGTAATGGAGTAGACCCAATGGATGTTATTGATAAGTATGGTGCGGATAGTCTTAGATTTTTCTTAACTACTAATACTGCTCCTGGAACAGATTTGCGTTATGATGAAGAGAAAGTTAAATCTACTTGGAACTTTATTAATAAGTTATGGAATGCTTCTCGTTATGTATTAATGAATCTTGAAGATATGAAAACAGCAGGATATGATTATCAGAATTTAAGTAAAGCAGATAAATGGATTTTAACTTTAAAAAATAACTTAATAAAAGATGTTATTAAAAATATGGATAGTTATGACTTCCATAATGTTGGTAATATGTTATATAAGTTTATTTGGGAAGACTTTTGTGATAACTATATAGAGTTAAGTAAAGCGAATATGAATGATACAACTAAGAGTGTTTTGCTTGATGTTTTAACAACTATATTAAAGCTTCTTTATCCATTTATGCCTTATGTAACAGAAGAGATTTATCAGATGTTACCATTTAAAGATAGTGAATCTATTGTAATTAGTACTTATCCTAAGTATGATAGTGAGACTGTATTTGATAAGGAAGCAGAAGAAATATCTAAAGTAATAGTTGATTTAAGAGAGATAAGAAATTTAAAGGCTACTAATAATATTAAAAAAGATGATTTAGTAATATTTAGTACTAATAGTGATTTAGAATATATCTATAAGTCACAATTAAAGATTACTGATGATATTATAATTAAAGAGCCTTTAGAAGATTATCAGTCTATTAACTATAAATCTAGTTTAATTGATATTACTTATTTCTTTAAAAATGAAGTTAATAAAGAAGAGTTGGAAGCAGATATTAAGAAGTTAAAAGACTCTATCGAAAGACGTAAGAAATTACTTAGTAATGAAAACTATGTTAATAAAGCACCTAAGAATATAGTTGACCTTGATAGAGAGAAATTAAAAGAAGAAGAAGCTAAGCTTAAGTTATTAGAAGAACAATTGTAAATATAAATACTAAGAACAAGAGGAGTAGATTAGTTAGTAGTTATTAGAAATGAAGGGCCACTGGCTGAAAGCCTTTCTTAACGAAGAGTAATTGAAGGTAGCTTGGGAGTTTTATATCTGAAATAATAGTAAGATATGGTGTATTCCTGCATTAAAGGAATTAAGATAGTAGAAATACTATAAATTAAGGTGGTACCACGAGCAATTCGTCCTTTGGATAGTTGCTCGTCTTTTAATTTTAAGGAGTTGATAATAAATGAAATATATATTTAAAAGTGATTATGTACGAGTCTTTCTTATGCTAAATATAAACTAATTAAGATAAAAGAAAGGATGATAAAATGTTAGATAAAAAATACAATGCTTTAGAAAAAGAACAAAAATGGTTAAATTATTGGAAAGAAAATAAAATTTATGAATTTGTTCCTGATAAAAGGAAAATATATTCTATAGATACTCCACCTCCAACAGTTAATGGTAAAATTCATATTGGTCATATATTTTCTTATTCACAAGCAGAAATGATTGCAAGATATAAAAGAATAAGAGGATATAATGTATTTTATCCATTTGGTTTTGATGATAATGGTCTTCCAAGTGAAAGATTAGTTGAAAAAGAACAAGGTAAGAAAGCTCATGAAATGGGTAGAGAAAAGTTTTCAGCTTTATGCTATGAAACTACTGATAAATATGAAAGTGAATTTCAAAATTTATTTTCTCGTCTTGGTGTTAGTACTGATTGGAGTATGCACTATAAAACGGTAAGTCCGTCTACTATTAAAATTAGTCAGGCTTCATTTCTTGATTTAATAGAAAAAGGACATTGTTATCATAAAGAAAGTCCTGCTTTATGGTGTAATGAATGTTTAACTTCAATAGCCCAAGCAGAACTTGAAACAAAAACTATAAAAACAACATTTAATTATGTGAATTTTGAAACAGTAGAGGATGGCGAAAAGTTTACTATTGCAACAACTCGTCCTGAATTATTACCAGCAATTGTAAGTGTTTTTGTAAATCCAAATGATGAAGAACATAAACATTTAATTGATAAAACTGCACATATACCTGTAATAGATGTAGAAGTACCTATTATGGCAGATGAAAAAGTTGCAATAGATAAAGGAACAGGCATTGTTATGTGTTGTACTTTTGGGGACGGGACAGATATTGAATGGTGGAAAAAATATAATTTACCTTTAAAATACATTTTTACTGATGATGGAAGAATAATAGATTCTATTCCTAATTATGGAGGAATGAAAATAAAGGAAGCGAGAGGTAAGATTGTCGAAGATTTACAAGAAGCAGGTTATATAGTAAAAATAGAAGAATTAGAGCATGAAGTACAAACTCATGAAAGATGTGGTAGAGAAGTAGAATATACTGTAATGAACCAATGGTTTATTGATATTATGAATCATAAAGAAGATTTTTTAAGAATTGGTAAGGAAATCAATTGGTATCCATCACACATGCATAATAGATATGAAGAATGGGTAAATAATATTGCCTGGGATTGGTGTATATCTCGTCAAAGATATTTTGGCGTTCCATTTCCAGTATGGTATTGTAAGAAATGTGGTGAGCCAATATTTGCTAAAAAGGAACAATTACCAGTTAATCCTCTTACTGATAGTCCATTAGAAAAGGAGTGTCCTAAATGTGGATGTAAGGAATTTGTTCCAGAATCTGATGTAATGGATACATGGGCAACCTCATCAGTAACACCTCTAATAAATATGAAATATGGTGAAAAAGATAATTATGAAGATATTTTAAAACCAATGAGTTTAAGGGCTAACGCTTCAGATATAATTAGAACATGGGATTTTTATACTATTGTTAAGTGTTTTTATCATTTTGGTATAAGACCATGGGATAATATTATGATTTCAGGTTTTGCAATGGCTAATAAAGGAGAGAAAATTAGTAAAAGTAAAGGAAACTCTAAAGTAGAGCCATTAGATTTAATTAACAGTTATTCAGCAGATGTAGTTAGATATTGGGCTGCTTCTGGAAGACTTGGAACTGATATAACATTTAGTGAAGAAACTTTATTACGAGGTAAGAAGTTAGTTAATAAGATTTGGAATGTTTCTAAATTCATAGAGATGCATTTACAGGATTATGAAGATAAAGAATTTAATGATTTTGAATATATTGACAAATGGATATTAGGAAATTTTATGAAAATGGAAAAAGAATATATTAAATATTTAGATAATTATGAAATTGGTTTAGGATTAAATATATTAGAAAAATTCTTTTGGAATTTCTGTGATAATTATATAGAGATAGTTAAGCATAGATTATACAGACCAGAAGAGTTTGGAGAAAAGGCAAGATATTCAGGACAAAAAACAGTTTATATGATTTTATATAAGTTATTACAAGACTTTAGTGTATTCTTCCCTTATATAACTGAAGAGATATATCAAGAAATTTATCATGATAATAAATCAATTCATTTAACGGAAATAAAACAATTTGATTATTCATTTGATAAAGAAGTAACTAACGGAGATTTAATGTGTGAAATAATTAGTGCTGTTAGAGGTGAAAAATCTAGTAATAACTTATCGTTGAAAAC
Organism: uncultured Bacilli bacterium; assembly: GCA_944331805.1. Taxonomy (GTDB): domain Bacteria; phylum Bacillota_I; class Bacilli_A; order RF39; family UBA660; genus Onthousia. The sequence goes on along the minus strand of CALVIS010000003.1, from coordinate 44,578 downwards.
ACCAGTAAAAGAATTGGATTTAGAGTGTTCAAACGATATCAAAGAAGCGATAGAAAGTTCAATAAAAGATTTTAAGGCAACATTATTTATAAATAATTTAACTATAAATGAAATAGATAAAAATTATATAATTAATAAAATAGAGCTTGGCATTGAGTAGAAAAATATATTAAAAGATATATATGATTAAAAAAAATTATATCTTTTTTTGTTTTTCTTTGGTACAATTTTATTTGATAAATATATAAAAAAATAAATAAATATCTAAAATTTCCTTTTAAATAAAGGAAATTCTTATTTGACAGTTATTTGATAGGAGAAAATTTATGTATGATGTAGAAGAATATAAAATTTCTAAAAATGAATTAATTGATTTATTGAAATCATTATTAAAATTTAATAAAGAAAATGAATGGATTGAATTTAAAGTGAATAATGATGATCCTCATATGATTGGTGAATATATTTCAGCTTTGTCTAATTCAGCAGCGTTATGGAATAAAGAACATGCTTATTTAGTATATGGGATAGATAATAAAACTAGAAATATTATAGGTACTAATTTTGATTTTTATAACACAAAGAAAGGTAACGAGCCTTTGTATAATTGGATATATCGAAAATTAAAACCGCAAATAGAGTTCGAAGCTTATGAAGTTGAATATGAAAATAAATCTATTTTAATAATTGAAATAGATAAAGCTAAGAATTATCCAGTAGAGTTTGATAAAGTTGCTTATATTAGAGTAGGTGAACAAAAGCATAAGTTATGTGATTATAAAGAAAAAGAGAAAAAATTATGGAATCAATTGAATAAAATATCTTTCGAAGATGAGATAGCAATTTCTAAATTAAACAAAAATGATATAGTAGAATTATTAGAAGTTACAGCTTATTATAAATTATTAGATTTACCATATCCAGATACTATTGATAAACTAATTGAAGATTTTTTATCAGAAGGTTTTGTGAAAAAAGTGTATGGTAAACTTGCCATAACAAATTTAGGAGCTATTTTATTTGCTAAGAATATTCATCAGTTTAGAACTATTTCAAGGAAAACAATTAGATTAATTCAATATAAATCAAAGAATAAACTTGAGACTATACGTGAAATAAATTATGATAAAGGATATGCTTTATGTTTTGAAGAAATTTTAAAAAATTTAGATTTATTAACTCCTCAAAATGAACATATAGGAGTAGCATTTCGTTCACAAATTAAGATGTATCCTGAAATTGCACTTAGAGAATTGATAGCTAATGCTGTTATTCATCAAGATTTTACCATTCAGGGGGCAAGTATATTAATAGAATTGTTCTCTGACAGACTTGAAATTTTAAATCCTGGTTCACCACTAATTAATATTGATAGATTTATTGACCATAATCCAATTTCTAGAAATGAAAAACTAGCAAGCATTATGAGAAGATTTAATATGTGTGAAGAAAAAGGTAGTGGCATAGATAAAACAATAAAATCTATAGAATTATTTCAGCTACCAGCTCCTAATTTTATTGAATATGATAGTGGTACAAAAGTTATTTTATATGAGTATAAAAAATTGAGTGAGATGAGTAAAGAAGATAAAATTAGAGCTTGCTATCAACATGCATGCTTGCAATATGTTTCAAACGAAAAAATGACCAATGAAACTTTACGTACTAGATTTAATATTGAAAAAAAGAATTCAGCAATTGCTTCAAGACTTTTAGCCGATGCAGTGTTATCTGGTGTAATAAAGGAATATCAACCTAATTCTGAGTCTAGAAAATATAAAAGTTACCTTCCATACTGGGCATGATTTATTTGATAGTTATTTGATTTATAATAAGAACTATTAAAAAAACATTGATTTTATTATAGGTTTTTATTTGATAATAAATATAATTAGTAAGTTATTAGAAGAACAATTATAGGGTTCTTCTTTTCTTCTAAATTCATCTTTACTTAAATAAAATGTAATGATAAAATTTAAGTATAGAAAGGATAGATGATATGAAAAAATATGGAAAAATAATTATTATTGTAGTAGGTATTCTTGTTGTAATTGCTTTACTTATCTTAATTTATTTTAAGACAACATTTATTAGTAAAAATGAAGTTAAAGGTATTATCGCAGCTAATATGAATGCTAATGTAAATGATTTATATTTTGAAGATATTGATTTTGATCTAGACAAAGGTATTTATGAAGTAGAAGTTTATTATCATAATGATGCTTATGAATATAAAGTTGATGCTAGAACTGATACTGAAGGTGGAAGCATTATTTATACTGATTTTAAATATTTTACTAATGGTATAATTGATGATAATAATAGTAATAACAGTAATAATTCTAATACTAATGGCTCTAATAATGGTAATAATACAACTACTGCTAGTATACCTCTTGATGAAGCGAAAAATATTGCACTTACTAATGCTAACTTAACTGAAGATGCTGTACAGTTTTTAAGAACAGAGCAAGAGTATGATGATGGTGTTCTTGTTTATGAAATTGATTTTACTCATGGTGACTATGAATATGACTATAAAATAAATGCTAATACTGGTGAGGTAGTTAGTTACGATAGAGATAGTATATATGATTAATTTTTAGCCATAATAGAAATAGGTGATTATATGAAAAATATTTCTATTTGGCAAGATACTGTTAATGATAGTGATAATTATGAAGCATTAAATGAAAATATAGATGTTGATATTTTAATAATTGGTGGAGGTATTACAGGATGTAGTACCTTTTATCAGTTTAGGGATGATAATAGAAAAATAGCTTTGGTAGAAAAGAATAGAATAGGCAGTGGAGCATCTAGTAGAAGTAGTGCTAAAATAACTTTTTTACAGGAAGATATTTATACTAAACTCAAATATATCTTTGGAAGAGATAAAAGTTATTTATATTATCGTAGTCAAAAAGAAGCTTTAAAGATGGTTAGTTGTATTGTAAAAAACGAAAAAATTGATTGTGATTTAAAGAAAAGTAAGTCTTATTTATATACATTAGATTCTTCTAATATTAAGAAAATAGAAAAAGAAAAGGAATTACTTTCATCTTTTGGAGAGAAGACTACTTCTATTAAGAAATTGCCTAATGGAATGAAAGTAGAATCAGGTTTTTATGTTAATGATACTTATACCTTTCATCCTTTAAAATTTATAAAAGAAATAGTTAAAAAATCTATTAGTCTTAATCATAGAGTTTATGAAAAAACTAAGATAATTAAAATAGAAAAAGATGGAGATTCTTTTAAATGCTATACTGAAGGAAATATTATAAAGACTAAAAAGATCGTTTTAGCTCTTCATTATCCTTACTTCTTAATTCCTTATTTAATGCCATTTAAGTGTTATTTAGAAAAGTCTTTCTTAGTATGTTCAAGTGTTAATAATAGTTATGACTTTAATGCTATTAATATAGAGAAACCTTTAAAATCTATCCGATACTATAATGATTATTTATTAACTGTATCATCATCAGCTAATCTTGCTTTTGCTTCTAATAGTAAAAAGATGGTTAGTGATTTAGAGAATAATACTAATATAACTAATTATGATTATGTTTGGAGTAATTATGATTTAATGACTTTAGATCATCTTCCTTTAATAGGTTTTATTGATGATAACTTAATACTTTCTACTGGTTATAATACTTGGGGTAACTCTAATGGTATACTTGCTAGTACGATAATAAAAGACTTAATTGATAATAAATATAATATCTATAAAGAGTTATTTGATCCTAGAAGAGCTTTTAATAAACAGAAGTTAATTAATTATCCAATAAACATCTTTAGTAATCTTTATAGTTTTATAGATAGTAAAGTTAATAAAAATAAATCTTTTTATAATGGAAATCCTAAATTTACAAGAATAGATGGTAAAGCAGTTGCAATTTATAAAGATGATAAGGGTAGAGAACATATTGTTTATAATAAATGTCCTCATTTAGGATGTGGTTTGGTCTTTAATGAAGTAGAGAAGACTTGGGACTGTCCTTGTCATGGTTCTAGATTTGATTTAGATGGTAAAAGTATTATGGGGCCAAGTAACTATGATATAGGGTATAAATAATTTAATATTTATGTTATACTAAAGAAGTAAAGGTGATAAGAATGAATGATGAGTTAATTAGAAAAAGTAAAGTTAGTATATTAAAAAGTTATGGAGAAAATTTTACAGAAAAAGAATATATTACTAATCCTGCTATTGGAAGAGAAGAAGAAATTAAACAATTAGTGTTGATATTACTTACACCTGAGAAGTCTGCTATTTTAACAGGTAAACCTGGTGTTGGTAAAACTGCTATTGTTGAAGGACTTGCTTATCGGATTCAGTTAGGTAATGTTCCTGATGCCTTAAAGGGTTATCAGATTATTAAAGTTAATACGTCAGCATTACTTGGGGAAGATCCTGATACAGGAGAAAGTAAAATCCAGATACTTTTAGATGAGTTAAAAGAATATACTAACTTAATATTATTTATAGATGAGATTCATACTTTAATGGGAAGTAAGGGTGAGTCTCTTGACTTTGCTAATATGTTTAAACCAGGTCTTGATAGAGGAGATATTAAAGTAATAGGGGCGACTACTACTGAAGAGTATGAACAATATATTTTAAGAGATAAAGCTTTTGTTAGACGTTTTCAAAAAGTAGAAGTAGAGGAACCTACAAGAGAACAAACTATTGCTATTTGTATGGGTACTCTTCCTAAAATAGAAAAGAAAACAGGTGCTAAGTTGATGTATGATCCTTATGTTAAACAAAAGATTATGGCTTTTTTAACAGATCTTACTAGTGAATATAGAAGAATATATGAAATAGGTTCAAGATATCCTGATGTAACTCTAACTATTTTACAACAAGCTTTTTCTTATGCTATTTATAATAATAGAAAAGAAGTAAATATCTTTGATATAGAAAAAGCGATTGAAAACACTAAAAATGTTTATCCTGATGTTATTAAAAAAGAGCTTCCTAGATTTAAGGAAGAGTTTAAGAATGAGATAGCGGATGGATTAGATAGAGGTTTAACACATGCTTAAAAAAATAGTTTATTATCTGAGATTAATTTCTGTAGTTTTCTTTGTTATATTTGTTTGTTTGCTATTAAATGTAGTATTTAACTGTGGTGCATTTGGGATAACTTTTCTTGTTATGTGTAGTTTGTTTGTTTTAATTAATATATTTACAGTACTTAGTAGAAAAGATATCTATAAAGAATTAGTTAGTTATAATTTAATTTCTTTTGCATTAACATTTTATTTAGGAATAATAGTAGTTAAATTATATACAGATTATAGAGCCAATAGTTTAATGTATACACTAAATTATGATTACTTTAAGACTAATTTTATTATTATAGATTTAGTAATATTAGGAATTATTTTAAATACTTTGTTTATCTATTTTTGGGATATAAAAAAAGACCAGTAACTTGGCCTTTTTATTATTTTATATCAATAAGTCTTTTATTTTCATTTTCATCAATTTTTGGAATAGAAATACTTAATGTACCATTATCGAATTTAGCTTCAATAGCATCTTCTTTAATATCTCCTAGATAGAAGCTTCTTTGGTATTTACCATAAACTCTTTCACGACGTAGATATTTTTTATCTTCATCTTTATCTTCTGTGTTTTCAGATTTTTCAGCAGTTATAACTAAGTTTCCTTTGTTACATTCTACTTTAATTTCTTCTTTCTTAAATCCTGGTAAATCCATTTCTACATGGTATGTGTTATCTTTTTCATAGATATCACAATTCATCATCTTACTTCCTTCATTTCCAAATAATTGATCAAATGCATTATCAAAATAAAATCTTGTTGGTAACATATATTATCACTTTCCTTTCACAATTATGTTATAGCACTAATTTTAGCACTTGTCAAGTTAAAGTGCTAATTATTTTTATTATTTACATATTTCTATTTTTTATACATTATTGCAAAAAAAACTTGCGTAATTGATAGTTTTATGGTTATAATAGGTATGTATTTCAGATGGCGGTATTGGTGAAGTGGTTAACACGCTGGTTTGTGGCACCAGTATGCAAGGGTTCGATTCCCTTATACCGCCCCATATTGAAATTTACGCACACCTTTGTGTGTTAAATAAGTAAAAGTTCGTAATACTTGGTATTATGGACTTTTTTCTTTAGCAAAGGTGGTGAGATTATAAAATGAATGTGTCCATAGAAATTTTAGAATTTCCTTTGTGCGTAAAAAATAAGATACTAAGAATTAAAGATATAACTAAACTAAACATAGAATATATTGCAGGAAAGAATATTATCTTTAATAATTCTAATTTAGGATTAAAAGAACCACATAAAATTATTATTAGTAACGGTATAGATACATTAGTTTTACTTTGTTATGATGATGATACAAATCTATATAATGAAGAGTTATCTGATGTTGTTACCATATCAGAACTAACAAACATAGTTAATGGGTTTTTAGAAAAAAATTAAAAAAATTTAAATTTTATTTTTCCCTTTGTTTATAAGGGTAAAATGGTATTTTTACTATCTATTTTTCAAAATCGTGCCGTTGCATGTCCTAAAAAAATGTGGTATTATGGTAATATACGACAATTCTAGATAAGTCGTATATTGAGTAGTTTTTGAAGTTCTTACACAAGGGAAATTCTCTTGTGTTTTTTTGTCGTTTAAAAAATATAGAAAAGGAGAGATGAAAAATGGATGAAAAAAAATATGTAGTAGGACTTTACCCTAGAGTTTCAACAGAGGATCAATTTAGAAATGGTCATAGTTTAGGAGAACAAAAAGAAAGAATGTTGAAACTATGTGATTACAAGAATTACGAAGTTTATAAGGTGTATGAAGATGCAGGAATAAGTGCTAAAGATATGAATAGACCTGCATTTCAAGAAATGATTCAAGATATTAAAGATGGAAAGATAAACAAGATAATTGTTTATAAGTTAGATAGACTTACTCGCTCTATCAAAGATTTAGAAGAAATATGTACCTTTCTAGAAGAAAATAATTGCAGTTTAGAAAGTATGTGTGAAGATATTAACACATCAACAGCAAATGGTAAGTTTTTTATAAGAATGCTTACCATTCTTGCTCAACTAGAAATAGAAAGAACAAGTGAAAGAACTAAGTTTGGAATGATTGGTGCAGTAAAGAAAGGTCATTTTGTAGGACGTGCTCCTATTGGATATGATAAGCAAGATAAAAAATTAGTTATAAATGATATTGAAAGTGAAGTTATTAGAAGAATATTTGATTTATATATTAAAGGAATGGCTGCCAATGCTATTACTAAATTATTAAATGAAGAAAAGGCATTAAATAGAAAATGGATACCTACTCTAGTAGATAGAATATTATCTAATGAAATTTATATTGGTAATTATGTTCATAGAAAAACTATTAGTGTAGAAGAATCACAAACTTTTATTGGTGTTGCTCCAGCAATTATTGAAGAAGAAGTATTTAATATTGCTCAAGTACAAAAACAAAAGAATTTAAAAAATTATAAAAGAAAACAGACTTATATTTTTATGCAAAGTATTAAATGTCCTAAATGTGATACTATCATGGGTGGATGTTCTAGTAAAAGTCATACAGGAGAAAAACATTGTTATTATCAATGTGCTAATTGTAAAACAAGAGTAAGTGAAAAGAAAATAGAAAAACAAATGATTAATTTTTTAGATGATATGTTAGATTTCTTTTTGTTAATTGATAATACTTATAAACCTTATTTGTATCAAGATACTGAAAGTGAATTAAAGAAATGTAATAAAATAATTGATGAATTAGAAACAAAAGAAAAAAGAATTAAGAAAGCATTTGTAGATGGTATTGTTGAAGAAGTAGAATTAAAAGATGAATTAGATTTTATTAAAAATCAAAAGAAAATGACTGAAGAAAAAATAAAAGATTTATCTATAAAAGAAAGTTCAGAAGATCATAAAAACGAAATGAGATTAATATATAATTTAAAACAACTAGAACAAATAAAATATAAATCTTATCATGTTAGAAAAAATAAATTATGGGATAAACTTCCTAAAGAACAAAAACAAGAATTAGTATTTAAATATATTGATAATATTAGTATAGAAATAGATAAAAAGAAAAATGTATTTATTAAAAAGATTAATATTAATAAAAAAGAAATTAAAAATATTGGTTATATGTTTAGAGAAAATTGTTTTGATTTAGTAATAAATTCTAATGATATAAATTTGATTTTATCTAATTATCAATCAAATGAAGATATGGAAAAATATATAAAATCATTAAGTGAATTTTATAAAATAAATCAAAGTAATTTAAATATTAAGTCATTTAATTTAGAAGAATTAAATCAAGATAATAATTTATTACAGATAATTCCTAATAAAAAAGATAAGAGATTTGATAAAGAAACTCTAACATTATTATCAATTAATGCTTAAAATATGGTAAAATATTAAGTGAAATGGAGATGATTTTTTTGCAAAAATTAATAATGATTGGAACAGGACATGGATTTGTATTTGATTGCTATAATACATGTTTTCTAATGCAAAATGATGATAAGTATTTTCTAATTGATACAGGAGGGAGCGCTCATATTGTTCAAAATTTACAAAAGCTAAATATAAATCTTGGTCAAATTCATGATATATTTATCTCTCATTGTCATACTGATCATATACTTGGGTTATTTTGGATTTTAAAAAGATTAGCTGGGATGATACGTTCTGGAAAATATGAAGGGTCTTTAAATATATATTGTAATGATGAAGTAGCAAATTCAATAAGGAACATTTATCCTAATTTATTTCCTAATTTATATGTCGATTTAATTACTAAATATTTAAATATTGTTATTTTAAATGATAATGAAACGAAAAATATTGCTGGCAAGGATTATACTTTTTTTGATGCAAAAGCCAGAGGAAATAAATTATATGGATTTGAAACAGAATTAGACGATAATAAAAAACTTGTTTTCCTTGGTGATGAAACTTGTAACCCAGAAATTTATGATAAAATTAAAAACTGTGATTACGTAATGCACGAAGCCTTTTGTTTAGATAGTGAACAAGATATTTTTAAACCTTATGAAAAACATCATTCTACTGTAAAATCAGTATGTGAAAATTTTAAAGATTTTAATATAAAAAACTTAATATTATTTCATACTGAAGATACACATCTAAATAATAGAAAGGAATTATATTTAAACGAAGGTAAACAGTATTATTCTAATAATATTTTAATACCTGATGATTTAGAAATAATAGAATTAAATTAGAAAGGACAAAATAAAATGATAGAAATTAGTAATCTAAAACAAGAAAAAGATTTAGAAATAATTGCAGAAGAATATTCTAATTATTACAATAATTCAGTTCTAGAAGAAAAATGGACAAAAGAATCTGCAATAAAATTATTTAAATACTTTTATAATCAAGCACCTGATTTATTTTTTATTGCTTATGATAATGAAATTCCAGTTGGTGTAATTATGACTTGTTTAAAACCTTGGTGGAATGGTATGCATTTAGAAGATGGTGAAACTTTTGTTTGTAAAGAATATCAACAAAAAGGAATTGCCAAAATGTTATTTAAAAAATTATTTGAATATGCTATTGATAAATATGACGCTACTACATTAGAAGCTCATACTTATGAAGATGAAAATGGATTCCCATATTGTTGGTATAAGAGATTAGGATTTGAGACTATTGATGATTGGAAAATTATTAGTGGTGATATAAAAAAGATAGTAAATAAATTATAATTTAAATGAAAGGAAATATAAAAAATGAATGAAACTTATAAATTTTTAAAAGAAAACACACAAGTAAATTATGTATCTACAATTAATGATGGAAAACCAAGTTGTAGACCATTTGGAGATCCAATTATGGTTGATAATAAGATATATGTTATTACTAATAAACACAAAAATGTATCTAAACAAATTGAAAAAAATAATAATGTTTGTATAGTAGCGTATGATGATGAAAAATGGATAAGAATTAATTGTGAATTGATAGATGATAGTCAAAATATGAAAGTTAAACAAGCTGTTATTGATGAATTTGATTGGGCATTAGAAGCAGGATATACACTTGATAATCCAGAATTTCAAGTATTGTATATGGCTAATGCAGATGCAATAATTTATGATGAAGAAGGAGAAGTTTTAGAAACTTATACATTCTAAAAATATTGAAAATTTATTTAATTGAACACAGAAATGTGTTCTTTTTTTGTGCCTAAATTTTGAAAGAAGGTGAATTTTATAAATTATTTCTTTGAAATAGTTGTGCCACAATTGTTAGAGTATTTTAAAGAAAATGCAAAGGATATACCATATTCTTTGCTTTCTGAAGCATTAATTAATAATAAGAACTATGAAAAAGAAGTGAAAGAAATGATTGAAAAATCTAATAAAGTTAGTGAGAAATATATAGAAAAAAATAAAACTGTCGGAGACTAATTATTGGGGTCTTAGGGAGAATTCCCTAACAAGTGGACGGGTGTGTATACACCATGCTTGATATATTGAATTTCTATATTACGTTACCCGTTCCCTATTATTTTGAAAGGAGATGTGTATGAATCAAGAATGGATAGAAAGAAAAGATATTCAAGAAATGTTTTCATTAACAACTAAACAATTTGGAAGAGTATTAAGAAATATAAAACGAAGACACAAATATGATTATTTTTTATGGATTGAAAGAGATAAAGATAATAAATCAAAAATGTATATAAAAAAGGAATGTGTTGAGTGGTTAAATAAAGTTTATTTCAATAAAGAAGTACATTACTTAACTTCTGAAATTGAGTTTTATAAAGAAAAAATTTTTGGTTTAGAAAATGAGTTAGGAATAGATCATAAAAGAAATAAATATGTATCTACTTCTTTAAGATTTCTACCATATAAATTTGATAAAAGTGTAAGTGTTATTCATGTAGCACTTCATAGGATGAGGAAAGTTTTTCCTTATCCTATAACCTTTGAAGAAGAAGATGTTATATGCGTTAAAGAAGAAGGTGTTAAATGGCTATATGAAAATTATTTTAAAAGAGATTATTTAAAAGAATTGGAAGAATATAAATGGCATTTAGAAATGCAAAAAAACAATTTAAAATTCAAGACACGCTAAATTTTATTTGATATAATATTTATAGTTAAAACTTAATGAAACGAGGTGTTATTGTGAATATTGAAAATATACAAAAAGCATTATTAGAATGTTACTCAAAAGATTTATGTTATCCTAAAGTTCAAGATGATTGGAATGATAATAATAAATGCTTTGGTATGTGTGCAATAACATCTCTAATCATTAATGATTATTTTGGTGGAGTTATTTGTAAAATTTATGTTGATGGAATTAGTCATTATTTTAATTTAATAGAGGACAAAATTATAGATTTAACTTCAAGTCAGTTTAATCATGAAATGGATTATAAAGATTATCAAATTATAGATAGAAAAAATATATTAACAGAAGATACAAAAAATAGATATAAAATATTAAAAGCAAGATTAGTAAAAGAATTACTAAAACAAGTAGATGAAAAAGTATATTCATGTAAATCTTGTAGTGAATTAGTTGATAAATTTCCTAATGCTGCAACAGTATTTCTTGGAAAAGATAATGACATAGTTTTAGTTGGCGAAGCACCTGCAAATAATGGTTGGAGAAAAAGTCATAAACTATGGACTGATGTAAATGATAAAGTGTTACCTAGTGGTGTTGTATTGCAAAAACTATTTGATATTATTGATAGAGATATTTTTGAAACTACATTTTTAGAATCAGTTAAGTGTTATCCACATGAAAGAAAAAATTTAAAAACTTGCTCTAGTAATTGTAAAAGTATAATGTTAGAACAATTAAGAATATTAAATCCTAAATTAGTTATTACCTTAGGAGAATTTCCAACTAGAAATTTACTTAATTTTAAATTTAATAAATTTTCAGAAGTGGTTGGTAACATATACGAAATAAATGGTTATAAGATATTACCTATTTATCATCCTAGTCCTATCTCTCCAAAGAGTTATAAAGGTAATGTACCAATATTCAATAAGATAGTAAGTAAATATTGAAAAAAATAATAAAAGGTATATAATATTAGAACAAGAGGTGATAAATTATGACAGTTTTGAGTGAATACATGAAAAAAATAAATCTTGAGCATTGGGGATATAATGAATTTGAAAAAGAATTAAAAAGATTAATAAAACTTTATAACTCAAAAAGAAATACATATATGTTTTTATATGTTTCATCATTTAATCCAAATTTACCAAGTTCATTAGAACAAAAAGATTATTACTTTATAAAAGATTTAATAGAGAAAAATGAAACTAATACTAGCCAGAATTTAGACATATATATCGAAACTCCTGGTGGAAGTGGAACAACAGCTGAGGAAATAGTAAAACTAACTAGAAAAAACTATGACAAAGTATCTTTCGTTATTTGTGGAGAGGCAAAAAGTGCTGGTACTATTATGGCTATGTCAGGTGATGAAATTTTAATGACCCAAACAGGAAGTTTGGGACCTATTGATGCACAAATAGTAATGCATGGTAATGTAGTATCTGCATATGATTATATTGATTGGATGAATCAAAAGAAAAAAGAAGCTGAAAAAACAGGTACATTAAATCCAGCAGATGTTGTAATATTATCACAAATAACTCCTGGGGAGTTAAATGGTGTTATAAACTCATTAAAGTTTGCTGAAGATTTAGTAAAAAAGTGGTTGAATGATTATAAATTTAAGAATTGGGAAACCACAGAAACAACGCACAAACCAGTAACTGACAGAATGAGAAAATCTAGAGCAACATCAATTGCTAAAAAATTAAGTAATCATAATTTTTGGAGAACTCATGGTAGATCCTTAAAACTAGAAGATTTAGAGGAGTTAGGATTGAGAATAGTTGATTTAGATGATGAAAATAATAAAGATATTGGAGAAATTGTGTATAAAATCAATATGGTATGTAGAATGATGTTAAACATGAGTAATTCTTATAAAATTATGTGTACTTCTGATCAAATTATTTCTTTTAATGCTCAACCTAATACTCAATCTAATGTACAACAAGTAATACCAGACAATATACATAATGTTGAATTAGATCAAGAATGTCCAAATTGTGGAAAAGTTCATAAGTTATATGCTAAATTGATTAATAATAAACAAATTGATGCTGAAATGAGCAAAAAAGGTAGAATTCCATTTCCGATAGACAACGAGCTAAAATGTGAATGTGGGTTTAATATAAATCTTCAAGGTGTTAGAAGTCAAATAGAAAGTCAATTTAAGAAAAAAATATGTTAAGATAATTGCATAAAAAAGAATAATGAAATATAATAATAATAGGAGGTCTATATGAAAAAGAATACTGAAAAAACAGAAAATAAAAATAAAAGTATCCTATCATTCGTTAGTGATGCAAAAAAAGGCAAGTATGGAAAAAATTTGTCACAAGCCAATTTTACATCATTAAAAATAAATACTCCACAAGTACAAAAAAATTCTTATATTTACGGAATTAAATAAAATAATGTTGATGTATATTGAATAAATATGTTATAATTAATTCATCAAGTATTACTAACTTGGGTGCAAAACTCATTGGTTTATTGCCCCATAATGGGAATATAGTCTTATAGACTTAATGATATAGTCGATTCTTAGGAGTCGATTTTTTTCTTAAGATATTAATTACTATTTAAGATTGAAGTTAAAGTTATATTTATGTTATATTATTCTTATAGAAACATGGAGGTGTAGTATGCCAGTACATTTAAATTCAATTGTAAAAAACAAAGAAAAAGAAAATAATATTTTCTTAGGTATTATTAAAAAGGATTTTAATAATTCAACGAATGTTTTTATAAGTGAAGATAAAAAAATAATAATTGCCTCAAAAGATATCCTTGATAAAAATAATATGGAAATAATTGGAAAAGAAGTAATAACAACTAAATTATCTAAAGATGGAGACTCTTATGAAATATTAGATGTAGATTTAGAATTACTTAATGAAAATAAAATAACTTTAGAGTTTGATTCAAAGCTTAAAGAGTCTAGTGATTCTAATGAATATTATAATGTTCATACAGTAGATAATAATGTTCATTTTCAAATAGAGACAGTTAATAGATATAAAATAGAAGATAGGGATATCGTTAATAAGAGAAAAGATGTTTATATATCAGCATTTCCTTTTATATTATCTATATTTAGTACTATGGAGGAAGTAAATAAAGCATTAGGATTTATTAAACCTATAAAAGTTAAAGAATTAGATTTAGATGTAAATGGCTATAGTGAAGAATTTGTTGGTAATGGAGATATTTTTGGTGGATATATTAGTTCAATTATTATTGGTAGAGTTGTGTCCTTTTCATCTGTTAATGCTATAATCGGAGAGGAGTTAGTTCCATTTACATTAATAAAAGTTAAAACATCTATAGGTATAATACCGGTAGCAGCATCAAAAGATGTTTTTGATCTTTCTGATTTAGAAGAAGATAAATTAATAGTTATGATAGCTAATGTTAAGGCGGATTTTGTTAAATAATTTATATAAGAGTTTGTTAGTATGAGTGAAAAAGATTTGGATTCTAGTATTAATGATTATAACGTGATAAATGATCCTAAAGGCTACTTTAAACAGTTAGAATGGGATATGGCTATTGGCTTACAAGAAGTAGATAATTTAGAACCATCTAAATATTTAGAAGAGCTTATAGAAAAGAGCATTTTAGGAGAATTAACAATAGAAGAAGTAGAGAAAGAACTAAAAGATTATTATATAGAAAAAGAAAAACAAAATAGCATTAATTATAATGAATTAGAATGTGATTTTGTATCCATGAGAATAGTAGAGTTATTAAGTGTTGATAATTTTGAGTTATCAGTAGATTATTTAAAGTATATTCATAAATATTTGTTTCAAGATGTTTATGAATTTGCAGGGGAGTTTAGAAATATTAATTTTTTTAAACATGAGATTATCTTAAATAATGATTCAGTTGCTTATGGAGATTGTAAAACTTTAACGGAATCATTAGAATATGATATACGTTTAGAAAAAGAGAAAAATTATAAAGATATGTCTATTGTAGATGTAATTAAAAATATTACTGATTTTTCTTCTAGTATATGGCAAGTTCATCCTTTTAGAGAAGGTAATACTAGAACAATAGCTTTATTTATAGAAAAGTATTTAATTAGTTTAGGGTATAATGTATATAAATCTTTATTTAAAGATAAATCAGTATATTTTAGAAATGCTTTAGTAAGAAGTAATTACTTTAATAATGATTTAAATATAAAAGAAGATAAAAGTTATTTAATTAAGTTTTATGAGAATTTATTATTAGGTAAAAACAATAATTTACATTCGGAAAACTTGATAGTGAAAGAGTTATTTTGATTATAAATGTGAGAATTTTTTAGATAAAGTTCTCTTTTTTTGCGAATATTTTATATTTTTTCTTAAAAAAAGTATGAAAAAGCGATATTATATGATATAATGCTATTAAGTTATTATTCTTTAAAAGAGGAGGAAATGATGGAAGATTATAGTGCAAAGTTAACTGCAGAACCATTTTTGTATAAAGAAACTAAAATACTTGCTCAGTATTTACTTGATGGAATAAGTTCAGAAGAGCTGAAGAGAAGAAATGTAGCTGAAAACTTAATTAAATATAAATCACCAAAAAGTATAACACGAGTTAATTCTCCGATATTTAGAAGGCTTAATGTTATGGATAATGAAATGTTATATGAGTTTGTTAATGCAGATATAGAAACAAGTAAATATATATTATTATACACTATTATGAAAACAGATAAATTAGTAAGGGATTTTATTGTTGAAGTGTATAAAGATAAATTGCTTATGAGAAAAGAGCATATAGAAAAATTTGATATTGATAATTGGTATGAAGAAAAATGTATACTCAGCAAGACATTGAAAGAACGTACAGAATCCACTGCTGCTAAATTAAAACAAGTAATAATGAGGATATTACAGGATTCTGGGTTAGTTATTAAAGAAAAGAATAGATTTAAGATAGTAAGACCGTTATTAAAGGAAAAATACATAAGTATGTTAGATAAAAAAGGAGATATGGAATATGCTAAAGCAATAGGAGGTCTTTTATGAAAAATATAAATATAAGGTTACAAGAAATAACAAATAAATTAAGTAGTAAAGAATTGTTTGAATCTAATGGCCTTGGAAACGAAATAAATTTTCACGTTTTTGATTATGATCCAGAAGATGAATATATAGTAAGAGAATATTTAGAAAATTACTTATTAAAAAGAGCAAAGTTAAATATAAAAGTGTTTGATGTATATGACATTATTATAGAGATTCTTAAAGAAAAAGGTTTTCTTGAAAAATGCTTTGAATATGAAAAGAAAAAGGGGGCTAAATATTTAAACACTATTATTTCAAAAACACTTGGAATTGGTTCTTGTAATGATTTAATTGTAAAGAAAATTAAAAGTGAAGTAGAGCCTAATCAAATAATTATAATAACTGGTATAGGAAAATGTTATGGAATAGTGAGGGGCCATACAATATTAAATAATTTACACAGTGTTATAACAAAGAATCCTTTAATAATGTTTTATCCTGGTAGTTATAATGGACAAAGTTTTAAATTATTTAACAAATTAGAAAATGATAATTATTATAGAGCATTTCAGTTTGTTGAAAGATAGTAGGAGGAGTAGAAGATGGATAATTTAAAAAAAATATATGCTAAAGATATTGAAAGAGAAATACAAGGGGTAATTAAAGTAGACGATGAAAGTTATATTAGTCAAGAGCTTGAAGAGTATGTTGTAACAGATGAATTGTTAAAGCACTTTCATAGTTTTTTTGAGGCTTATAATGCAGGAATAAATGGTAATACAGAGAAGATGGGAGTTTGGATTTCTGGTTTCTTTGGTAGTGGTAAGTCTCATTTTTTAAAAATAATATCTTATTTATTAGAAAATAAAATTGTTAATGGTAAAGCAGCAGTTGATTATTTTGATGATAAGATAGATGATAAGATGTTACTTGCTGATATCAAAAGAGCGGGCAGTATATCAACAGATGTAATATTATTTAATATTGATTCAAAAACAGAAAACAGTAATGGAACTAAAGACAAGATATTAGAGGTATTTGAAAAAGTATTCAATGAAAAAATGGGATTTTCTATTACACCTTTTGTTGCAGAAATAGAAAGATATATGATTAGTCAAGGAAAGTATGATGATTTTAAAAAGGCTTTTCAACATAATGCTAATGCTTCTTGGGAAGAAATGAGAGATGGAATTCAATTTGTAGAAGATGAATTTGCTAATTCTTATGCTGAAGTTTTTGGTAAATCAGTAGAAGAAGCTCGTAATGTAGTAGAAAGAACAGAAAAAAATTATACATTATCAGTAGAAAAATATGCAGAAAGAGTTAGAGATTACATTAAATCTAAAGGTAATAATCATCATGTAGTGTTCTTAGTTGATGAAATTGGACAATATATCGGAGATGATAGAGGATTAATGTTAAATCTCCAAACAATAGTTGAAGATTTAGGATTAGAATGTGGTGGAAAAGCATGGGTAATTGTTACATCACAAGAAGCGATAGATGATGTTGTAAAAGTTCAAGGTAATGATTTTTCTAAAATACAAGGTAGATTTGATACAAAGCTTTCTTTATCAAGTTCTGATATAGATGAAGTAATCAAGAAAAGAATACTTGATAAAACAGATGAAGCGAAAGTAAGTTTAAAAATGATTTATGATAAAGAAGAGTCTATAATAAGAAATTTATTAACTTTTAAAAATGCTACTTATCAAAAAGTATATGAAGATAGTGATGATTTTGCAGAAATATACCCATTTATACCATATCAATTTAAATTATTACAGGATGTGTTTAATGATATTAGAAAGCATGGATATGCAGGGAAGCATTTATCAAGCGGTGAAAGATCATTATTAGGTGCGTTCCAAGAAACTGCACAAAGGTTTGGAGATAGTGAAGTTGGAACTCTTATTCCTTTTTATGCTTTCTATGATACCATTGAACAGTTTTTGGAGCATCAGATTAAAAATGTAATAAATAATGCTCTTGATATGGTAAAAAGTGGAGAACTAAAAGATATAGATATTAAAGTATTGAAAATGTTATTTATGCTTAAAAACATCAAGGATATACCTGCTAATGTTGATAACTTATCAACGTTATATGTATCAAATATTAATGATGATAAAATAACAATAAAAAAGAACATTTCAGATTCATTAAGAAGGCTAGAATCACAAAATCTAATTCAAAGAAATAATGATGAATATAAATTCTTGACAGATGAAGAACAAGAGATAAATAGAGAAATAAAACAAATATCCATTGAACCAAATAGAGTTGCGGATTATCTAGGAAAATTAATTTTTAGTCAAATATTAGTAGATAATAAATTATCTTATAAAAAAAGAATTTTTTCACTTACAGAATACATAGATACCATTAAATATACACAAGAGTATGAAATTGGTATAAAAGTTATTACTAATTTTTCAGGAAAAAGTGATACTGAAATTTTGATGCAGTCTTTTAGAGAAAACAAATATGTCTTTATAAAACTTGAAATTTCTTCTTTAATCTATGATGAGATAACAAATTGCTTACAGGTGGAAGAATTTAGAAGAATTAATAGTAGAATACTTCAAACACAACAAATTGTAGATATTATTAGAGCAAAAGAAAGAGAAACAGATCATACAAAAGGAAGAATAAAAGAATATATTAAAGAAGAAATAAATGAAGCAGAAATTATTATTGCAGGGGATAGACAAAATATAAATGCTAAAGAAGCTAAGGCAAGAGTTAATGAAGCTTTAGAAATATTGGTTAATAATATATATACAAAGTTCTCATATATAAAACATAACTTTAGTACACAAGATATTAAAGATTTATTTCATGAGAATAGGCAGAATTTGCTTGGCAATGAAGTAGAATTTGTTAACCAAAAGGCTTATGATGCAATGAAAGAATATTGTGAAGAAAAAAATGCCTTTGGTATGCCAATA
Source organism: uncultured Bacilli bacterium (assembly GCA_944331805.1). Lineage (GTDB taxonomy): Bacteria > Bacillota_I > Bacilli_A > RF39 > UBA660 > Onthousia. Next base: position 25,441 of record CALVIS010000003.1, on the reverse strand, counting down.
ACAATAAGAACTTTATTACAAGATTTTAGTACTGCACCTTATGGATTTTTAGATGAAGATATATTATATTTGTTAACAAGATTATTAAAAGATGAGGTAGTATCTTTAATTTATAATAACGAAGTGCAAAATATAACTTCAGAAGATACATTAACAAAGATTTTAAAAAGAGAATATTATGATAGGACTATAATTAAAATTAGACAAAAAATTGATATAAGTCTAATAAATGATCTAAAATCAGTTGCAAGAAGTGCTTTTGATGTTATGAATTTAAGAGATGATGAAGATGGCATGGTTGAGGATTTTAAAAACAATTGTCTTCAAAATACTTTAAATAAGTTAAATAGAATAGCTGGATATTATTATAGTTCTAGTAGTAATTATCAGTATCCAGGACAAGAGGTAAAAGATGAAGCGACTAATATAATGGAAAGATTATTAAAAATAAGGGATGTTGGAGAATTCTTTAAAGAGGTGTCAAATTGTAAAGAAGATCTTATTGCTTTAGCACCTAAAATAGAAATGGTATTAGAATTCTTTGATGGAGCACAAAAAGAGCAATTTGATGAAGCAAAGAAGATAATTACTATTTATGATAATAATAAAGACTATGCTGATAAAACTGATGAACTTTTAAATGTTGTAAATAGAATGGTTGCAATTCTTACTTCAAAAGAGCCATATAGTGAAATACATGAATTACCAACATTAAGAAAAGATTTAATAGATATATTAAATAATATGTATGATGTTAAATCAGAGCCTATTATAAAAAAGATAAATGGTACTATTGAATATATAGAGAATGAAGTAAAAAATGCAGGAATAGATATAGATTTTGCTAAGCCATATATTGATACTTGTAAAAAAGTTATTGATACATTAGAAAGATCTAATGAATTGAAAGATATATTTGCTCAACAAACGAGAATAAATCAACTTGAGGATAAGTTTATTAATGATTTAGAATATGAAAAGAGTAAGAAAAATGCAATAGATGAAACAGGAGAAGTTGTAGAAGAAAAAATAGTTAAAAGAACAATAATAAGAGCTGATAGTTTAATGAATCATTCTTATGAGATTAATTCAAAAGAAGATATTGATAAATATGTAGAAGAACTAAAAGAGAAATTATTAAAAGAGTTTGAAAAGAATAGTAGTTTAACTATTAGATAGGAGAAAACGTTATGAGTACATTTGAAATATCGATAAAAAGTGATAAAGATGGATTTATATTATTGCAATGTAGTCTTTGTGGGGAATTTTTTAAATTACTTGCGAGTGATTTAAATGATGAATCAACATTAAATATATGGTGCCCCTATTGTGGATTAAATGGTAAAGAATATTATACAAAAGAAGTTTTGGATATGAGTATGAAAATGGCTAAAAATGAAGCAAATAGAATGATGTTTAATTCATTAAAAGAATTAGAAAGAAAAACAAAAAATAATAAATTTATCAACTTTAAGGTCGGAAAGAAACCAGAAATGGAAGTTGTTAGTATAATAAAACCAAGAATAGAAAATATGCAGATAATGAAATATGATTGTTGTAAAACTATGGCAAAAATAAAAACTGGATCTATTGTTACAGGAAGTTATTGTCCTTTATGTGGAGGTGCTAATTTTGAGTAAACCAATAAATAAAAAAGAATTGAAAAAAGAAAGTATAGAATTTAGAACAATAGCAAGCAGAACACTTACAAGTGATTTTCAGGTATTTAATGGTAACCTTAAAAGATTAATTATTTTTATCGATAACAATGAAGTAATAAAGCAATATATAGATTCTTGTATTTGCAAGTATAATGAACTTAAAATAGAAGATGACGTTAAAGAGGTATGTACAAAGTATGACTGTATTTTTGAAGATTATATAGAGGAAGAAAAAGAAGTAGCATATATTTATCAAATTTTAAAATACATCATTGATAATAATATAGATTGTAGAGCATATATAAAATCTTATTCTTCTTCTAGCAAATTTCAAGATAAATTAAAAAGTTTTTGTGATAATGTAGTAGAGCCTCTTATAAATTATATTAATGTTAATTATGAAAGGATATTTATAGAAATGGGAATGGATGAAGAAACAAAATTTGTAATAATAAATAATGGTGGACAACTTAACCTTGCGCGAGAAAATGCAAATATTACCGCTATACAAAACAATTATAATGAATTAGACAGATTGGTATCTAACGTTAAACAAAAGGTTGATAATATTGAAGATGAAGAACTAAAACAAGAAATTATTGATAATGCAGAAGGAATACAGGAAGAATTAAAGAAAAAAGATATTAAAAAAGGAAGAGTTAAAGCTTTTATTTCTTCGCTTCAAGAAGTATTACCTAAGCTTGGAACATTAGCAGAGTTAGCAGTTTCAATTAAAGAATTAATAACTTTTGTTCAAAGTTTGTTAAAATAATGGGAGGTTTAAATGGATAAAACTATATTAAAAAAGTTTGCTATTGAATCAAGAAAAGATTTAATGGAAAAAATGGAAAATAAAATAAATACCTTTTATGTTAATGAAGACTTTAATATAGAACAAAAAGGTGATTTATATATTTTATCTAATGAAAAACACTCATTGAGTCTAACATATGAAGAATACACAAAGCGTAATCTTTTAATTAAAAGGATTGTAGAGTTATCTCTTGATCAAGTAATAGAAGAGGCAGCTTATACTTGGTTTAATAGAATAATTGCTATTAGATATATGGAAATCAATGATATATTACCATTAACAAGAGATAATCAAAGTCTAGGTATAAGAGTATTATCATCAAAAGATAATACTCCTGACCCAGAAATATTAAAGTTTACTAATCTAATGAATCCAGATTTAGATATTAATTTTAGGAAAGAAAAATATGCCGAATTAAAAGATGATAATGAAAAATTTAAATATGTTTTATTATTAGTTTGTAAAAAACTTGGCATGGTAATACCACAGGTGTTTGATGGTATTACTGATTATATTGATATATTAATACCTGATAACTTATTGAATGATTCAGGTTTTGTTACAAAAGTAATAAATGAAGTTCCAGAAGATAATTATAAACAAGTAGAAATAATAGGTTGGTTATATCAATATTATAATCAGGCTGAAAAAGACAGAGTTATTTCTGCTAAAAAAGCATACAAAAAGAATGAGATTCCTTATGCTACACAATTATTTACACCAGACTGGATTGTAAAATATATGGTTGAAAACTCATTAGTAAGATATTGGGTAGAACACAATGGAGATGGAGCTTTATATCAATCAGATAATTTATATCCAAGTAATAGTTTATCCCTATCTTCTTCCATAACAGATAATTGGAAATATTTTATAAAAGAAAATTTAGAAAATAAAAAAGAAAAATTAAATCCGACAGAAATCACATTTATTGATCCTTGCTGTGGTAGTGGTCATATACTTGCATATGCTTTTGAGGTATTTTATCAAATATATCTTCAAACTGGTTATAATAAGAATGATATACCTGAACTTATATTAAAAAATAATCTATATGGATTAGATATAGATGATAGAGCAGGTCAATTGTCAATTCTATCAGTTTTATTAAAAGCAAGAGAGTATGACAGAAATATTTTTAATAAAGATATAATAAGAAACTTACATATAATGAGTATTCAAGAATCCAATACTATTTCGGAGTTTACCATTGATAATATTTTTGAAGAAAATTTAAAAGAACAAGCAAAATATTTAATTGATAATTTTAAAAATGCAAAAGAAATAGGATCACTTCTTATTTTAGAAGATAAAAATTATTCAGGACTTATAAAAAACATAAATGATGATATTACAATTTTTGGAATTGAATTAAGAGAAAAGTTACTTCCAATTATTAAAGTTTCAAAAATATTGTCAAAAAAATATAATATTGCTGTTACTAATCCACCTTATGCCATAAAAGCAAAGTTAGAAATGAAATTACGTAATTTTTTGGATAAGAATTATAAATGTTTTTCAAATGATTTGTTTACTGCATTTATTAAAAGAATGGGAATCTTTTTAATTAGAGATGATTCATATTATTCTATGATTACTCCACATTCTTGGATGACTTTGGGAGATTTAGATGATATAAGAAACGATTTGTTAGAAAATCATACTATTATAAGTATGGCACATATGGGAGTTGGAGCATTTGGAACTGATTTTGGAACAACGGCCTTTGTGATTAGTTCTGAAAAGAAAAATGATTTTAATTCTATATTTATTGAATTATCTCCGTATAAAGCATCAGAAGACAAAAGAATAAATTTTTTAAAAGCAAAAAGATATCAAATAAATCAGAAAATATTTAAAATTTTACCTAATAAAGCTATTGCTTATACAATATCTAAAAATATGTTGAATAATTTTACTAAAGAGTTATTAGGGAAATTTATTATAACAAGAGAAGGAATGACAACTGGCAAAAATGACAGATTTTTGAGAATGTGGTTTGAAATTGAAAATCAGAAAATGGCAATATATAATAATATAAAAAATAATCCGAAGTGGTTTCCTTATAATAAAGGTGGAGTTTGTAGAAAATGGTATGGAAATAAAGAATATGTTGTTAATTGGGAAGATAATGGAAAAGAAATAAAAAGTTTTAAAGATGAAAAAACTGGAAGAACAAGATCTCACAACTATAATGGTGAATTTATTTATAAAGATGGAATAACTTGGGGAGCATTTAGCTCAATTGGTGCAAGTTTTAGAATTAGTGAAAAAAATACATTATTTGATTCAAAAGGTTCAATGGCTTTTGCATATAACAATGATAATTTACTCTATTATTTGGCACTTCTTAATTCTAGTGTTGCCAAAAAATATTTAGAGTTTTTGTCTGGGACACGAGATACAAAACCAGGCCATTTATTAAATTTACCTTTTATATTTGAAGAAAAATTTATATCGACAGTTAATGAATTGGTTAAATGTAATATAACCATATCCAAAGAAGATTGGGATTCATTTGAAACTAGTTGGGACTTTAAAAAACATCCTCTATTAGAATTTATAAATTCAATGCCTGAATTGCATGATTCTAATATACAAGTTCCTATTCCTCATTTAAAAAAAATAAAAAATAATTATGGTGAAGAATGTTTTATTGTAGATGAATTGCCAATAAAAGCAAGAATATCAGATTCATATGATAAATGGGAAGAATTTACTAAAAAGCAATTTTTTACTTTAAAAAGAAATGAAGAAGAACTTAATAAAATATTCATTGATATATATGGACTTCAAGATGAGCTAACACCAGAAGAAGATGATAAAGATGTTACTATAAGAAAAGCAGATCAAGTAAGAGAAATAAAATCTTTAATTAGTTATGCAGTTGGCTGTATGTTTGGTAGATACTCTCTTGATAAGGAAGGTCTAATATATGCAGGTGGAGATTTTAATGAAATATATAAAAAATATAAGAAAGAAGATGGTGGTTGGGCAGGTGTCAGCCTAGCAAATTATAAAGTTTTAAATGATAATGGAAAAGAAATAGATTTGTCTTTTGAAGTTGATAATGATAATGTTATTCCTATAACTGATGAATCATATTTTGAAGATGACATTGTTGCGAGATTTAAGGAGTTTATAAGTGTGGCTTATGGAAAAGAAACATTAAATGAAAATCTTGACTTCATTGCAGAAACATTAGGACAAAAGGGTACAGAAACAAGTGAAGATACTATAAGAAGATATTTTGTAAATGACTTCTTTAATGATCATGTTAAAATATATCAAAAACGACCTATATATTGGTTATTTGATAGTGGAAAGAAAAATGGATTTAAAGCACTAATATATATGCATAGATATAATGAGAATTTAGTGCCTAAAATCAGATTAGATTATTTACATAGAATGCAAACTACTTATAAAAAAATGTTAGATGATATAAAATATAAACTCACTACTGAATTATCAATGAGTGATAAAAAAGATACACTAAAAAGACAAGCTAACTTAAATTCTAAGCTACAAGAAATAAAAGAATATGATGAAAAAATAGCACATATTGCAAATCAAAGAATAAGTATTGATTTAGATGACGGAGTAAAAGTAAATTACGAAAAGTTTAAAGATATACTTGCAAAAATAAGGTAGGTATAAATATGGAAATAAAACTATCAACAGTTGTAAAAAAGAATAATGGTAATAATATAATAATGCCAGAAATATTTAAGAATGCCAGTTGTGCATTTGATAATTTTGAAATAAAGTTTGAATATAAATATGAGAGATTTATAATCAATTTAAATTCTAGTGTTTTGGATGATCAAGAGTTGAGAAATATATTTTGGACCTTTTATTCATATTTAGAAATAATATTAGGATATTTTCCAGAAATTTTAGAAGCATCATTTATGGATAAAAACCAATTGAAAAATATTGTAGAACAATATAAGACAAAAGAATGTTTTATTAGAGCAAGTGAACAATATATACAAGAAATAGATAATCAAACTTTTTTTAATTCTTTTAAAGAATATAGAAAAATATATAAAAATGCAAATTTTCCGGTTACGATATTTAATGTTTCAACAATGAAAAGTAATCTATATCCTGAAATTACTATGGTAAATGTTCTTCAATCGTTAGATGGTTTATTTGAAGTATTATTTAAAGACTGTAGAAATGATATTATAAATTTAAAATTAAATAGAATAAAAGATTATCTTAATACAATAGATGTAATGAACATACCAGCTTCTGATTATGAAAAATTAAAAGATGACATGACAAAAGTATCAAACTTACATTTTATTGACAAATTAAGATTTTATATTCAATATACAAGATTTAAAGTATTTAAGTATGAAGAAGACTTAGATGATAACAACAAATATTATATTGACTCTTTGTTAAGTAAATTAGTTAATACAAGAAACAAATTTTCACATTCTGTCACTAAAAAAGATACTTTGAATGGCAAAGAATCAGCTTTATTTATGTTTAAAATTGTTATGTTATATAGAATGTTAATTTTAAAAAAGATTGGAATAGATACTCTTATAGATGAAGAAACTTTTACAAATAATTTAAATAAATGGAATGAATACATATATCAAGAATTAGAAAAAGAGGAGGTGAATAGTTAATTATGTTTGATGAAGTATTAGAACTATTAAAAGATACTTTAAATGGTGCTTTTTCAAGAGATAATGAAAGAAAAAGAACTAGAAAGATAATCTTTTGGTATGATCCAAAGCAGGAATATATAGATTTTATAAATGAACTTGTATTAGATAATACAGAGATAATTAAATATGATAATAATAGTTTTTGGATTAGATATCATATTGAAAAAGAAGAACTCAATAAAAATATTGTTATCTATCTTCCTTTTGAAAGAAAAAAGGGAATAGATAATGATTTATTAGATTTAGAAACTTCTAATAGTGATTTATTATTTAATCCAGATTCAACAACAATGACAATAAAACATTTAGGATTAACTGATGATGAGAGAAATATTGTAAAAAAATATAGGAAATTCTTTAATGATAAGAAAAGAGAAAACAAATTTAATAATTTTGATGTTGAAGAAAAAAATAATGATAATATTGATTTAATTGTTACTGCTATATTACTTAATATTAAGTCTATAAATGAAGATGAAATATTAAAAGAGATACTTAAATGTTATTATGAAGATTCAAAAAAATATGAAGAATTATTTAAGTTTGGTAGTGAAGAATTTATATTAGATTTATTTAATACTACATTTGGTGCTAGTATAAGTTCTCACGAAGAACTACCAGAAGTGTATAAATCATTAATATTCACATATTTTGCTACTAGTCTAAAAAATATTGAAAAAGTAAGTAGATATAGCAAATATTTACTTACTCATAAAGCAACAAATGTATCAGTATTTATCAATAATTTAATGAGAGATAAATTAACAAAAGGATGCTTTGAAAAATTGTCTAAAGAAGTAGAAAAAGAATTTGGAATTGATGAATTACTTGCTTCTATGGATATAGATGATTATATTTTTAGTGATGCATTTGAATGTGCTGATAAATATATTATAAAATTTATAGTTGATAAGTTATATACTGGAATAGGAGAATACAACTTATATAATACTTATATCAATATAAGAGAAAATAAGTATTGGTTTGAAAAGTTAAATGATGAGTATCATTTATTACAAGTAATAATATCATTTTTTAGAAAAATAAATATAGTAGAAGATTCAATTAAAGTTGTTGATATTGATAAATTTGCAAAAGATTATGCAGATAACTTTAGTGAAGTTGATACTTTGTATAGAAAAATGTATTTCTTTTTTGACAACATTGAAAATAGAGACTTATTTATTGATTTAAAAAATAAAGTAGAGAATATTTATGTCAATAATTTTATGAGAGAGTTATCTATTAAATGGAGTGATATGATAGAGAGTATGACTAGATATGATTCTAGTCGTATGATCCTGCAAAATAATTTCTATAAAGAATTTATAAAACCGTTTAATGATAAAAAAGATCGGATAATAGTAATAATATCAGATGCATTTAGATATGAATGTGCTAAAGAACTTAATGAAAAATTAAAACAGTTTGCAAGTAAGTCTGATATTACTTATATGCAAGGATTAGTTCCATCTTATACGAAGTTAGGTATGGCTGCACTACTTCCAAATAAAGAACTATCAAGAGTTAGTGATAGTGATGATATTTTAGTAGATGGAAAAGAATCAAGTAGTATTAAGAGTAGAGAACTGTTATTACAAAAAGAAAATCCACATTCTATTGCAATTAAATATGATGATTTATATGAGATAACAAAATCAGAATGGAAAAAATTATTTTCTGGTAAAAAGATTGTTTATATTTATCATGATACAATAGATAAGGTAGGAGAACATAATGAAGATGAAGTCTTTACTGCTTGTGATAAAGCGATAAATGAATTAGAAAGATTAGTAAAAGATTTGCACACTACTTTCAGTGGTATAAATGCATTTATAACTGCTGATCATGGATTCTTCTATAAAAGAGGAAAAATTGAAAACTTTGAGAAAACAAGTAAAACTACTAATTCATCAAAACAAAAAACAAGATATTCTTATTCAGATAATAATGTTAATGAAGAAGGTATTTTATCAATAAGTCTTGATTATTTATTTGGGGAAAATAGTGGCTATGTTAATATCCCTAAAGGTAATATTATATTTGCTAGGCAAGGTTCTGGGATAAACTATGTTCATGGGGGAATTCTTCCTCAAGAAATAATAATTCCTGTTATAGATTTTAAATCTACTAGAACTACTGAAAAGAGTAAAAAAGTAGGTATTACTTATGGGGGGCTATCAACTAAAATAACAAATGCTATTACTTATCTTGAATTCTTTCAAGATTCAAATGTTGATGAAAATAATAAACCTTGTAGATATTTATTACACTTTGAAGATAAGGATGGAAATAGAATATCTGATGAGTGTACTATAATTGCTAATTATGAGAATACAGAAGTTAAAGATAGATTCTTTAAAGAAAAATTTGTATTTAAAAATATTAAATATAATAAAAATGATTCTTATTATCTTGTAATTATTGATGAAGAAACTGGAATTGTTCAAGATAAAATAAAGTTCTATATAGATATAGTAATTGCTAATAATTTTGATTTTTAGGAGGTGTAATAAATGGATGAGTTAAATATTAAATTAAACAAATATTTTCCAGGTAAAGTAGTTAGGAAAGATTTGACAAAAAAGATAAAAGAAGGTGCTAATGTACCTGTATATGTTCTTGAATATTTACTAGGAATGTATTGTGCTACAAATGATGAAAGAGCAATAAATGATGGTGTTGAAAATGTAAAAAGAATATTGGCAGATAATTTTGTACGCCCAGATGAGGCTGAGAAAATTAAATCAAAAATTAAAGAAAAAGGAATCTATACAATTATTGATAAAATAACTGTTAGATTAAATGAGAGATTAGATATATACCAAGCAGAATTTTCAAATTTAGGAATCAAAGATGCTCTTATTAGTGAAGAATACATAAAAAAGTATGAAAAACTACTAGTTGGTGGTATTTGGTGTATTATTAAAGTTAGTTATTCTTATGATGATCAAGATAGACATAAAAGTCCATTTATTATATCTAGTTTAGATCCTATTCAACTACCTAATATGGATTTAAGTGATTTATTTGAAGAAAGAAAGCACTTTAGCAAAGATGAATGGATAGATGTATTAATTCGCTCAATGGGAATTGAACCTACTCATTTAAGTAATAATCAAAAATGGCATTTTATTGAAAGAGCTGTACCATTAGTAGAAAATAATTATAATTTATGTGAATTAGGTCCTAGAGGTACAGGGAAATCACATATTTATAAAGAAATATCTCCTAATAGTATTTTAGTATCAGGGGGACAAACAACAGTTGCTAATTTATTTTATAATATGAGTCAAAAGAAGATAGGACTAGTAGGAATGTGGGATTGTGTTGCATTTGATGAAGTAGCAGGTATTCACTTTAAAGACAAAGATGGAATACAAATAATGAAAGATTATATGGCATCAGGATCATTTGCAAGAGGAAAAGAAGAAAAAAATGCAAATGCCTCAATGGTATTTGTTGGTAATATTAATCAAAGTGTTGAAGTATTATTAAAGACATCTAATCTTTTTGAACCTTTTCCACAAGAAATGGCAACTGATTCAGCTTTCTTTGATAGAATGCATTATTATTTACCAGGTTGGGAAATTCCAAAAATGAGACCTGAATTAATTACAGATGAATATGGTTTTATTACTGACTATTTATCAGAGTTTTTTAGAGAAATGAGAAAAAGAACTTTTTCAGATTCTTTAGATAAATATTTTAAACTAGGTAATAATTTAAACCAACGTGATGTTATTGCAGTAAGAAAAACAGTTTCTGGTCTAATTAAATTATTATATCCAAATGGAGAATATACTAAAGATGAATTAAGAGAAATATTAGAATATGCTTTAGTTGGAAGACGTCGTGTAAAAGAGCAACTTAAAAAAATAGGTGGAATGGAATTTTATGATGTTCATTTCTCATATATTGATTTAGATACAATGGAAGAAAATTTTGTTTCTGTTCCAGAATGTGGAGGCGGAAAATTAATACCAGAAGGAATGCTTAAGGCCGGACATACCTATTTCATAGGAAGAGGTAGTTCTGGAATGATAGGAACATTTAAAATTGAAGTGGAATCTCCTAGTGGACATGGTAAATTTAATATCACGGGAATTGGATCTGATAGAGGAACAAAAGAAGCATTAAATACAGCATATAATTATTTTAAAGGTAATAAGAAAAATATTAGTGCAAGTATTCAAGTAGAAAATGTAGATTATTTATTGCATGTAGAAGATTTACAAGGAGTTGGAGCATCTAAGGATGTATCACTAGCGGCTTTTGTTGCTATGTGTAGTAGTGCATTAAAAAAGCCTATGCAAGGCAGTTTAGTTATTCTAGGAAGTATGAGTATAGGTGGAACAATAAGTAAAGTAGAGGAACTTGCTAACACTTTACAGGTGTGTTTTGATTCGGGAGCAAAGAAAATTTTGTTACCAATGTCATCAGCGGGAGATATTTCTAATGTTCCTAGTGATTTGTTTTCTAAATTTAATATTTCTTTTTATAATTCTCCAGAAGATGCTGTATATAAAGCCTTAGGAATAGAATAAAAAATAATGAATGAGCAAATTTTATTATGTGCTATTCAAGATTTAAAAGAAGTATTAACTAAAATAGAAAACACGGATATTTATATTAAAGAAGATTGGATAAGACTAGAAAAAGAAATAATTTCTTTTCTAGCTAATTTAAGTAGATATAGACTTTATAATAAAATGAATAATGATTTACTATCAGGATTACAATTTGCATTTAATTTAACTAAACACGAAAATACTATATTAAGTATTAAAAACGTGGAAGATGGTGGCTTTACTTTTCCAATAGAATTTCCTATTGAGTTTCCATGTAATAGAATTTATTGGTTAGATATTACTGGCTTGGATATAAAATTTAAATATAAAAATCAATATGAAAATTATTTAAAATTCTTGTCTAACAAAAGAATAGTTAATACTGTTGTACAAATCGAAAAATTAATTTTCAATATGGTAGAAGGACTATGAAGCAGAAAAAGATTAAAACATTGATAACTTTGCTTAATGCTAGAGAAAGGACCAAAAGGACTTTAAAAAGATATGATGAATTATATAGTAAACAAGCTTTAAATCTAACTTTTCAATTGGAAATTCAGGATACACTTAACTATTTTAAAATCAACTTATATAATTATATAAGAGCGATAAAAGATAAAAAAGAATATTTTGATAAATATCAAAATTTAGAATCTGAGTTAAATAAAAAGGTTATTCCACTAAATGCAGAATCATTAAATAGCACATATACTATTTATGAATTATATTCTGTCTATAGAAATAGATATGAGCATCCAAATAAAATTGATGATGCTGATCAGTATACAATTTTTCATACAAGTATTCCACAAAAAGAATTTATACTACTGTTTCATATTTGTAATAATGTTGTAGATTTTGAACTGAACAAGTTAACATCAGATGAAATTAAAAGTATGATTTTAGAAAATCCTGAAACTATAATATCGATTCAGAAGACAATTTTACATTTAGATAAACGAAATGAAAAAGAGAAGGAAGAACATCTTGAATTATATCAACAGAACAAAAGGTTATTACAAAAATTAAAAAATATAAATTTTAATAATTTAACAGAAAATTTAATAGATGAAATTTATGAAGAGTTTAAAAATTACTTTTTAAATACATATTTAAAAAAAGAATTTGTAGAATATTACGGAGAAACGATGTATAAAAAGTTATTGGAAATATATAGCAATGAAAATGGAAGTACTAAACAAATAGTGCAAGAAATTCAAACTTTTTATCAAACCTTGTTAAAACAATCTTAAAGTTGAAAAATAACTTGCAATCCTCCTCAAACAGAGCTAACATACAACACAAGGAATCGATTTTTATCTAATTATTTTAAAAGATAATGCCCATCGCCCCACATATTAAAAATCGAAAATAATTATTTTTGACCAAAGAAATGAAATTATAATCATTTCTTTTTATTATAAATATATGATAGAATAACTTTAGGAGTGTGAGTGTAATGATTAAATATACAGAGCCAAATAATATAGCTCAAATATTTTCTAATGAAAAAAGCATTTTATATAACATACCAAAATATCAAAGAGAATATACATGGGGACAAAAAGAATGGAATCTATTATTTAATGATGTAATTGAAAATGATAAAGGGTATTTTTTAGGTTCTATTATTTGTGTAGATGATAGTGTCAGTGCTTGGAGCGACGCTATATTAGAAGTTATTGATGGACAACAAAGGTTAACATCTATTTCTATTTTATTAATAGCTCTATACAATAAATTAAATAAAAAGAAGAGTCAATTAGATGAAGATGGACTTACAGATTTAAATAATATTAAAAGGGAATTAGTTGTTAAAAGAAATGGAAAAAATATTTCAAGATTAAAACCACAAGTTCAAAATAATAATAGAGATGATTATTTTAGTTTACTATGTGAAAATGATTTGCTTTTAGACTATGAAAAAAAGAATAATGCTGGTAATAGAAGAATATATAGAGCCTATTATTACTTTTCTAATTTAATTGATAAATATGTAGAAGAAATTCAAAAAGAAGATTCAGATTTAAATGAAATAGATATTTTATTTGAGTTAGTAAACAAATTTAATTCTGCTATCTTAGTCTCTATTCAGGTAGAAACTCATAAAGATGCTTATATGCTATTTGAATCTTTGAATAATAGAGGAGTTCCTTTATCTGCTATTGATTTAATAAAAAATTTATTAATTAGTGTGTCAGATGATGATGGTAAATCAGATGAATGCTATTCTAAATGGAAAAAAATACTTTCCTATTTAGGAGAAGATTATAGCGTACAAGAAAGATTTTTTAGACAATTTTATAATGCTTATAGGGATGAATTAAACGAGCCATATAAAGCAGAAGGAAAAGTAAAATATGCATTAGGTTATCTAGCTACAAAAAGTACAATACTAGATATCTATGAAAAATTAATTAAAACAGATTATGAAAAATTTTTAAATAGAGTTGAAAAAGAAGCTAGAAATTATTCAATTCTAATTAACAATGCAAGTGAAGATGATGTTATTGAAGAATTAGCACAGCCATTATTTAATTTAGATAAAATTCAAGGAGCACCTGCATATATTTTACTTTTATATTTGATGTCAAAAAAAGAAGAATTAAATTTAAATAATGAAATTATTGCAAATATTATTAACTATTTAACAAAGTTTTTTGTTAGAAGGAATATTACAGATTATCCAAATACAAGAAATCTAACAAAGATATTTATGGATTTAGTAGCACTAATTAAAGATAAACAAGGTACTGAAATATATGATTTGATTATCAATAATTTAAAAGCTAATTCATCATCTAATGAAATATTTGAAGCAAAATTAAAAGGATCAATATATTTAGATAATCCAGATGCTACAAGATTTTTACTATGTTATTATGAAGATAAATTTAAAACAAATGAAATATATACTAATTTGTGGAGTAGAGATAATAGTAATAAATATATTTGGACAATAGAACATATTTTCCCTGAAGGAGAAAATATTCCCACAGAGTGGATTAATATGATAGCAAATGGTGATAAAAATTTAGCAATTGAATATTTAAATAATTATGTACATACTTTAGGAAATTTAACTATAACAGGATATAACCAAAACTTAAGTAATTTGTCTTTTGAAAAGAAAAAGAATAGAGTTAATAAAGATGGTAATTATATTGGCTATAAAAATGGATTAAAATTGAATGACGATGTAGTGAGTAAAGATGCTTGGCATATCGAAGACATAAAGGAAAGAACAAATAGATTAGTAGATTTTTTTATGAAAGAGTTTGAATTATAATAATTAATAATAACGATGCGAGTAATACTTTAGACGTCTTAATAGAAACTGTTTTAATTAAAAATAATAAACTTTAAAATATATAAGAAGGTACTGCAGTAATAAATTAAGAAAAAACCAAAAAAATTACTTTCTAGAGTAATTTTTTTGACAATATCAGTAAATATAATAATAAAGAATAGAAAAAATGTATAATAATATTTTTAATGCTATAAAAAAGGAAGATATGAATAATAGTCAGTAATCTTATAAAGAGCTGATTTTAGACTTAAGTGTTCAATTATGTAATAAACATGCTATACAAGATGAATTATCACAAGTATTATAGCAATAATAATTACTTTAAGAAGTCTATCTTTGATAGATTTCTTTCTTTTTTGGTAACATTTGGAAAATGCAAAAAAATAACTATACATTAACTAGAACATATGATAGAATAATAGCCATAAAGGAGAAGTATATGGATAATTTTGAAGTACTACAAAAAGCTATTACGGAGACTAAATATTTATCACAAGAAAATACTTATCGTTATAGACCTATTATGCGTTTTTTTTATCATAAATATGAAGAAGCAGAGAATTGGCTTTTTAAAGAAGATATCTATGATGAATTAAAGGATAAAATAGATAACTATACTATGGAAGATCTAGAACGAGATTTAGAGTTTTTAGTAGATAATTTAAGTTTAACTACTGTTCAAGATGTTAATAATATTAACTCGCTTGCCGACTTTAAATATAAAAAATATAGATATCAATTAACAGATTATGCTATCGCTATAGAACGTATGACTATTGAACTTGAAGAAATGGAAGTAAAGGTTGCATCTTTATCTCCTAAAAGATTTGAAGTATTAAGAGACTTATTAAAAAAGATAAAAAAATTAGATTCTCTATCTAACGAAGAATTACTTGATACTTGGGAGAGAATTACTAATGAATTTAGTGATATTAATAGAAACTATCAAGACTTTTTAAAGAAGTTTCAAGAGTCAAAAACTGAAGAACTTTTACAAAGTACAGTCTTTCTAGAATATAAAAATAAAATGATTCAGTACTTAAAAGATTTTATAACAGGGTACTTAAATCAAGCTGAAGATATAAGAGAAATTTTAAAGAGTATGGATAATAACTTTCAAGATAATCTTATTAAAAGATTAGAAGAAGCAGAAAGAGGTATTCCTAAAATAGCTTTAGACTTTAATTATCAGAAATTTAATCAAGTTAATTTGGGTAAATGGAGAAGTATTTATAAATGGTTTGTTAATACTAAAGAAAAGAGTGAAGGTGATAGACTTTTAGAAGTTACTAGTAATCTTATCAGTAGAATTACTAAATGTGCTAGTAGTCTTATAGAACTTCATGGTAATATGATAAAACGTAAAGAAGAGTATAAGTATATTTGTAAACTTTTTGATAAAAAAACTAATCTAACTGAAGTAAGAGATTTATCTAATGCTGTCTTTGGAATTTATAGAGTTAAACACTTTAAAGGTATTAGTAAAAAAGATACTGATTCTTTAGTTAATTCTTATGAAGTAAAGCCAACAATAATATCAGTATTACCTAATGATAAAAAAATTAGAGCAGAAAAACGTCATAGTACTATAGTAGATAAAACTAGTAAGAAAAAAGAAATATTAGAGTTATATGAGAAAGAAGAAACTAGAAAAAAAGAAATGTTAAAGAAGTTCGTTCAAACTAAAGTAGTAGAGTTAAAAGATGAAGTTAGATTAACTAAAGAAGAAAGAGGATATCTTTTAAATCTAATAAGTAAAGCAGGAAATAGTACTAATTATTTTAAAGAACCTTTATTTGGACTTAACTATAAAGTTAACTTTAATGATAGTAATACTACTTGTAGAATTATTAGTGATGATGGAATATTTACTTTACCTAGTTTAAGTATTATTTTTGAAGGGGGTTATGATGGAATCAATTGAAAATGAAATAAGAGAACTTTTAACTAACTTTTGGATTTTAAAAGAAGATAATCCTGACTTATACTATGACGTTAAAAGAAAACAAAATATTATTAAAGACTTTGTTACTAAGACTCTTGGTAGTAAATTAATTATTCATGATAGATTTGTTAAACTTGAAAAGATTCCTAGTAGTAGAGTTGATAATCTAGGAATAGATAACTTTAATTCAAAACAAGACTATGTCATTTTGTGTATAATTCTATTATTTTTAGAAGATAAAACTAGAGGTGAAGTCTTTGTTTTATCATCACTAATAGATTATGTTAAAAATACCGCGGTTACCTTAAATCTTGAGACAATACCAGATTGGAATTTAAGAAGTGATAGACAAAGTTTAGTTAGAGTAATAGATTTCTTAACAGAAATATCAGTAATAAAGGTTAAAGATGCTGAAAAGATAAGCTTTAAAGATGATCAAAATGCTGAAGCTTTATATGAAGTAACAGGTCTTGCTAACTATGTAATGCGATTATTTACAAACGATATTTTTGAAATAGAAGATACTAATGATTTTTTAAATGATGAATGGAAATATCAAACTTTAGAAAAAGGTGATGTTAGAAGATATAAAGTTTATCGTAATCTTTTATTTACTCCTGCTGTTTTTTCTTATAACTTAACAGAAGCAGAAATTGATTATATTAAGAAGATGCGTGGTTATTTAGAAAATGAGTTTTCTAATTTAAACTTCGAAATTGAAGTTACAAAGAATATGGCTTTTCTTTATGAATATGAAACAAGTAATTCTAAAGATAATTTTCCTAATAATAAGAAAATTACAGATATAGTTTTAATGATAAATACTAAACTTTATGAAATGATTAAAAATAAAGAAATATCTCTTGATGATAAAGAGATAGGACGAATAAAAAAAGAAAGTTTAGAAATGATTATTAAAGACATTAAGACTAATAATAAAGAGTATTTAAGTAAACAGTATCTTAATTTATCTTTACAGAAATTCTTTGATGAAGTAGTAAATTATATGATAGAGTATTCTTTCTTAAAAGAAGAGGATAATACTTATTTAGTATTACCAACTATCGCTAGATTTAATGCTAAACTTATAAAAGATAATACAAAACAGATGGATTTATTTGGAGGTGAAGAAGATGTTTAAACCTACAAGAATGGGACTTATAAACTTTTGGTTATATGATGATGAAGTATTTAATTTTTATGATGGTAAACTTTTACTTAGAGGACAAAATGGATCAGGAAAGTCTGTTACTATGCAATCATTTATTCCCTTAATATTAGATGGTAATAAATCTCCTAAAAGATTAGATACTTTTGGTTCTACTGACAAACATATAGAATATTATTTACTTGGAGAAAATAATGAAAAAGATGATTCTACTGGTTATTTATATATGGAGTTTTATAATAATTTAGAAGATAGATATATTACTATTGGTATGGGACTTAGAGCGAGAAGGGGTAAGCCTACTGACTTCTTTGGTTTTATCTTAAAAGATGGTAGAAGAGTAGGAAAAGATTTCTTCTTATATAAAACAAAAGATGGTTTTACTAAGACGCCTTTAACTAAATTAGAGTTAAGAAGTGCTTTAGGTGTTTCTAATAATTTAGTAGAAACTGCTAAAGAATATAAAAAGTTAGTTAATGATAATTTATTTAAATTTAGAAATATAGAAACTTTTGATGAATTTATCAATATTATCTTACAAATTAGGAGTCCAAAATTATCTAAAGAGTATAAGCCTACTAAATTAATGGAAGTATTAAATGAAGTTTTACCACCTTTATCAGATGAGACTTTAAGGCCTTTATCTGATACTATTGAAAATTTAAATGCTACTAAAGAAAAGATTAATGAGTTAAAAAATAACATTGATATTCTTTCTAACTTTACTAAAGTCTTTAAAAATTATAATGAAGCAGTATTACTTGCTAAAGCGACTAATTATTATAAAGAGTACCAAGCTCTTGAAAATATAAAGGTTAAAATTACTGAGAAAACTAATGCTATTACTAGTTTAGAAGAAGAGATTGCTAGACTAAAAGAAGAAGATGTAGTACTATTAGATGAATTTAATACTGCTAAAGAGGAGAAAGAACATTTAAACAATACTGATTTAGAAGAAAAAAGTAAAAGAAAAGTAGAACTTGATAATGAGTTAGAGATACTTAAAGAAAGACTTGTTAAAGAAGAAGAAGTAATTGATAATTTGAAACAGAAGATGAGTGAGATAACTTCTTTAATAAACGATAATGAAGATGATATTACTAACCTTGATAAAGAAATAACTAATTTAATCACTAACTTAAGTGATTTAGGAGATGAGATTAGTTTTGATGAATTAAAAGACTTAATTCCTTTTATAAAAGAGAAAACTCAAGTTAGTTATATTATCGAAAAGATAAATTTTAAGAAAGAGGAAATAGAAAAGACTAAAGAACTACTTATAAGAAAAGGAAATCTTTTAGAGACTCAAAATATTAAGTCTAATGAATATGAAAAATTAAAAACAGATTATTTAGAAAAAGAAAAGATAAGAGATGGTTTTTATCAAGAACTAGATAATGAACTTGAACTATTCTTTATTTCATTAAATAATATTAGAACTAATAATAAATTTCTTATTTTATTAAGTGATGATATGAAGGAAATTGCTAGTTATTTAGATGAATATAGTAGTGAAGGTTATTTAAAATCTAAAGAGAAGTATGAAGAAATATATAAGATTAAGTATAGTAAATTACTAGAAGAAGTATCTTTTAAGAAGACTGAACTTTTAACTGAGAAAGATAAGTTAAGTAAAGAAGAGTTATTATTAAAAGAATTATTAGAAATGGAAGAGATAAAACTAGAAGAAGATGATTTAACTAGAAAGACAATAGATTATTTAGATAAAGAAAATATTCCTTATGCTGCACTTTATCAAGTAGTAGAATTTAAAGAAGGAATAGATGATGATACTAAAAATAAATTAGAAGAAGTGCTATATTCATCAGGGATTTTAAATACTAAGATATTTAGAGATGAAGACTTAAGAAAGATAGAAAATATGAATATTTCTTACTTTAAGAAAAGTAGTAAAAAGAAAGATAACTTGACTAAATATTTAAAAGCATATCCTAATGAAGTTTTTAGTAATGAGTTTATTACTTCAATATTAGAATCTATTAGTACTAGTGATAGTGATGTTATTAGTATTAATGAAAATAATTATAACTTTGACTTTATTAAAGGTAATATTAAAGGTGATTATAATAGTAAATATATAGGAGTTTTAAAAAGAAAAGAAGAACATCAATTACTTATAAAAGAAGAGAAAGAGAAGATTAATGCTATTAAAGAAGTTATTAGAAATAAAGAACTTGAATTAGATACATTAGATACTTCTATAAATACTTTAAATAATGAAAGTAAATTATTTCCTAGTAATAGAATATTAGAAGAAATTACAGCTAAGATTAAAGAAACAGATTTAGAACTTGATTTTATTAATAATAAAGAAAAGGAACTTGAAGAAGAAATTAGAAAGTATCAACAACAAATTGAAGAGGTTATTAAAGAATTAGAGAAATATCGAAGTAATATTCCTCTTAACCTTGTAACTTATGATAAAGCTAGTGTTGTAATTAGAGATATTTTAGATACTACTAAAGAGTTAAATGCTCTTTATGATAAATTAAATCAGAAAAAGGAATTATTAATGACTAATAAAGAAAGATTAGATGACTTAACTACTAATCATGATGAAGTGTATGCTACTATATCTAGTTTAGTTAATGATAAGAAAAAACGAGAAATAGAACTTAATACTATTTTAAAGATTCTTAATACTAAAGAGTATCTTGAACTTAGTAAAAAAATAGAGAAAATCGTAAAGACTATTGAAGATTATCCTTTTAAGAGTGCTAATTTATCAAAGAGATTAGGTGTTTTAGAACAGAGCTTTAAAGGTGAAGAAGAACAACTTAAGTCTTTAGAAGAACAGAAAAAAGAAGAAGAGATTTTTTTAGAAATACTATCTAATATTTTAAAAGAAGAACTAGATTTAGGTTATGTTGTTAAAGATTTAGAAGTAGACTTTAAAACTATTAAGAACTTTTTAAGAAATAATGATGCTAAAACTAAAGATTTGAAAGATGTTACTATGAACTATTATCGTTCATTTAATGAATATCGTCAGGAATTATTAGAGTATAATATTCAAGATGTAGTTTTATTTAATGAAAGAGATAATTTAATTAATCATTATAGTGATAAAGTATCTGATAGAACAAGAGTTATTAATATATATAACGATGCGAAAAGACAAGATGTTTTAACTAGTTATCAAGGTAAGAAGTTAAATATCTATGAACTTTCTAATGCTTTATTAGAAAGTTATGAAGCAGATAAGATTTATCTTAATGAACAAGATAGACATTTGTTTGAAGATATTTTACTTAGAACTATTGGGACTAAGATTAAAGAGAAAATAATAGAAGCAAGAGATTGGGTTAAAAAGATTAATAATATTATGGAAATAAAACAACAAAATAGTAATTTATCTTTTTACTTAGATTGGAAACCTAAAAGTGGAGAGGCTCTTGATGAGATGGATACTAAAGATTTAGTAGAGATATTTATGATGCCAAGTAATTTTATAAAGCCTGAAGATACTAATAGATTAATTAAGCATTTTAGATCTAAGATAAAAAGAGAAGAAGAGTCTATGCTTACTAATAATATAACGTACTTCCAAATGATTTTTAATATCTTAGATTATCGTAATTGGTTTACTTTTAAACTCTTTTATAAAAAAGATGGTAATCAAAAACGAGAATTAACTGATAAGATATTTTCTGTCTTTAGTGGAGGAGAGAAAGCAAAGACTATGTATGTGCCTTTATTTGCAAGTATCTATGCTAAATTAGATAGTGCAGCACCTTCATCTCCTAGATTAATCGCTTTAGATGAAGCCTTTGCAGGTGTAGATGAAGTTAATATTGAAGAAATGTTTGCAATCCTTGCAAGTTTTGATTTAGATTATATCTTAACAAGTCAAGCTTTGTGGTGTGATTATAAAGAAATAAAAGATATTTCAATATGTGAACTTATTAAACCTTTAACAGCAGATACTGTAAGTATTAAAAGATATCGTTGGAATGGATTAGTTAGAGAAAGTGTGGAATAGATGGATTATTTAGATTATTTTAAGAATAATAAAGGTTTTGAAAGGTTTATGGTAAAAGCTAAAGAGAAGTATCAAAGTTATGGTAGGGTAACAGGAATTATTACTCTTGATAATATAACTTATGAAGAAGCAGTTAGTTTAACAGATTTCTTTGCTAGAAAATTTGAAGAAGGTAAGACTTATAAAATAAAGATAAGTGAATTTAATAAAGTACTTGATAAAAGCAAATTTCAAGACTTTGAGTTTACTGATTACTTCTATAATACCTATGATGATTTTTCTTATCTTACTAATACCTTAAAGAAGAGAAAATTTCATGAAGAGTTTGTTTCATTTATAGAAGATTTACTTTTAGAGTTTAAAAGTGAGAAACTTAAAGATTTTTTTGAAAGAAATATAAATAAAAACTTTAGTACTATGCGTAATATAAAAAGTAAATATAAACAAAATAAAAGAGCTTTAAAAGAAGAATTACTTATGATAGATAAACTATTAAGTAATATTCCAGATAAGATAACTTATTTACCAATTTATGCTTCAATAACCTCTAATCCTCATTATTTAGATTATAATGCTAAGAGTAGTAACCTTTTTTATAGAATATTAAGTAATATTCTAGGAGAAGATACACCTAATACTAATTTAGATAAGACTAAACTATTAGAAAAGATAAATGTCTATATAGATTCTCTTAGTAACTATGTTATTACATATAACCTAGTTTATGATAAAGAAATACCTTTTGATGTTTTAAATCTAAATATTGATAATATTTCTAAGTTAAATAATATAACTGGCAAGAGTAATAAGATATTTATCTTTGAAAATCCTTCTATCTTAAACTATTTAAAGAATAAAGATTTAGATATTTCTATTATAATAACATCTGGTATTCCTAATCTTGCTTTCTATAAATTATTAGAAAATATTACTAGTGATACAACTCTTTATTATAATGGAGATTATGATCCCGAAGGATTATTAATAGCAGATAAACTAAATAATAAATATGATAATATTAAATTGTTTCTTTATGATGGGAAAAGTTATTTAAATACTAAACCAAATGTTTCTTTAAGTAATAACAGATTACATAAACTAGAACTCATAAAGTCAAAAGAGTTGCAAGATGTGAAAAGATTATTACTAGAAAATAAAAAGTGCGGTTATCAAGAAAATAACTTGATATCTATAGAAGGATTTATTAAAATTAAAGTAAAGGAGAAGTAAAAATATGAAGTTTTATGATAAAATAAGGGAACTATTAGAAAAATATTATCCAGATGATTATTATATATCTAATAGTACAAAAGGAAATTTAATCAACTATTTAAAAGAATATGACGATGATAAACTAAATGATTTAATTTATTTATATCTTGATGATGACAAACTAAAGAATAAGAGTAAGGGTGAAAAAATAAAACTATTGGATAATGCTATAAAAGAAAACTTTAATAAAATATTTTATAAGCTTTCATTTTTTAATGTTATTTCATTTGATAAGATGATAAATAATAAGGAAATAGATAGTTTTGGGCATCAATATGTACTACTAGGTCTTGCTTTCTTAGGTAAAAATGATGAAGTATCTATTCCTTTAGATATTAAAAAAATGTATGAAGAAAAGTTTGGTCTTGAAGATAAGAAAAAATTATTTATAGAAGAAGTAAAAAAACTAGGTCATGTTTTATTCATGAATTTTGCAATAGTAAAAGAAAGCATATTATTAAGTTTTTATGATGATAATTTTTATAATTTAATAACTAAGAACGAACTAGAAGATAATTTAAAAGAAGATTTTAAATTTTATAAGATAAATGGAGAAACTTATCTATTAGATAAATACTGTGATTTAGAAATTGATGAAGAAAACTTTAAAGATATTATTTATTTCAAAAGAAGTTATGATGATTATACAAAGTACTATGATGAAATTAGAGATGCCTTAGAAGAAATAAGTGAAGTTATAACAGGTAAATTAGCAATTACTTATGAATTAGCAATAATGGTGTTGGATAAACCTAAAGAAGTATCTGATATACTTGATGAAATGAAAGAATATTATAAGTTAGATAATAAAAAGGTTGATGAAATTAGTAATATTCTTTATGAAAGTTTTCCTAATATAAGATTTTGGGAATATGGTGGTAAAACTATAGATGAAAAGGCCTTAGATTTCTTTATTTTAGATAAGGAACCTAAAAATGACAGTTATACTAGTCTTTTAAACCTACTATCTAGTGATGCAATAGAGTATTTAAGTGATAACTATTCTTTTGATAGTAAAGCGGAGCTTGAAGATATTTTATTAACTTATTTTAAAGATTTTTATCTTAAAGAATTAGAAGAAAATGATTTAGTAGTTGATCTATTAAGTTATAACTTTAAAGAGTTTGAGATGAATAGTTTCCTTACAAATGGAGTATTAAATGGATTAATTTTCTTATATAAAGAAGATAATAAAATAAAAGTTTATTTACCAAGAGAAGTAATAGGTCTGTTAGAAGAGGCTATGGGTGGAGTAATAAACTTAAATAATATAGGTAATCCTGATAGTCCTATTATACTAAGTTATATTGCAATAAATGGTGTTATAGATAAAAACGTATTAAAAGAATTACTTTTAAAAAATAATAATTTGGATTTTTCTATTGATGAGTTAGATGATGTAGTTAATAATAGTGAGTTTTATGTTTTTGATAATTATTATTGTACTGATAGAGATTTAACTGAGTTAGTAGATCAAGGTATACTATCTATTAAGAAGTCTTTTGGTAAATATAAGAAATTAGATGAAACACTTAATTTAAATGTAGAGTTTATATATGCTTTAAAACAGGAATTAGAAAGTTATTTTACTAGTATTAATGTTAATGAAATTAAACAGTCTTATTGTATTGGTACAATAATCTTTATGATATGTGCTAATGCTTATAATAAAGATGATTTTATATACACTTGTAAGAGTAATGGTTTAAGCTTAACAAGTAATCAGTATAATAATATTACAAATATCATTAATAAATATAGAAATGATATTCCTATGTGGACTTATAATGGTTATACTAAAAATGAAGTTAATTCTATGCCTAAAGAGAAAAAAGTAGGTAGAAATGATTCTTGTCCATGTGGAAGTGGTAAGAAATATAAAAAATGTTGTGGTAAGTAAAGTTAGCATTAATTTGTTAACTTTTTTTTAATTTACGCTATGTTGTAGAATTTGAGGGATAGTGATATAATAATAGTGTCGAGAGTGAATTTAGAAAGGAATATCT
>CALVIS010000002.1 GCA_944331805.1 uncultured Bacilli bacterium | reverse complement strand
CCATAATTATATTTTAGCACAAAAGAAAACAACCACGAAGTGGTTGACGAATGAAATGTAATTTCATTCCTTTTTTATTTTTGATGTAAAATATGTTTAAGAAAGGGACGATATTTATGAATAATAATGTTGAAATAATGGACACTTTACATTATAAACATAGTTTAGAAGAACAACTTAATAACATGATTTTTGGTTCTATTGAAATTAGAGAAAAAGATGAAAAGAAATATATTTATGTACACTATAGAGAGCTTGGTAGGAATATATCTAAATATGTGGGAGAATATAGTGATGATTTATATAATTTGATTTTAAATAATAATTTAAAGTCTAAAGAGTTAAAGAAAGAAATAAAGACTTTAGAGAAAAAATTAAAAGAGTTAAATTATCAAGAGAGTGAACTTAGTAATGAAGTTAAACTTAATATAGATTTTGCTAAGAGAAATTTGGTAGATTCTATTTATAATCAAGCGATGTTAGAAGGTGTTGTTACTGCTTATGAAAATGTAAATAATATTTTAAACAATGGGCAAGTAAATGGAATGACTGCTACTGATATTATAAAAGTTATTAATTTAAAACATGCTTGGGAATTTGTTTTAGATGAGAATGTTATTATGGCAGAAGAGAACTTTTCTTTCTTATCACAAGTTAATAAGTTAATTCTTGAAGGATTTTATTA
The DNA here is from genome assembly GCA_944331805.1 of uncultured Bacilli bacterium. Taxonomy (GTDB): domain Bacteria; phylum Bacillota_I; class Bacilli_A; order RF39; family UBA660; genus Onthousia. Next base: position 53,829 of record CALVIS010000002.1, on the reverse strand, counting down.
TAATGCAGGTAAGGTTAGGAGTACTCCTGCTAAGATAGGTGGAACGACTTGGATACCTAGTATTCCTATAGAAAGTCAGGTAGTAGAGGAGCTTAAAGACATTTTAAATAGTAAATTAGATGATGTTAGTCTTGCAATAGAGTTATTGTTGTATGTTATGAAAAGGCAGATATTTATTGATGGTAATAAGAGAACTGCTGTTATTTTTGCTAATCATCATTTGATATCAAGAGGATTAGGTATTATCTCTATTCCTGGAGATTTGGTGGAAGATTATAAGAAACTGTTAATTATGTATTACGAAGGAAAAGATACTGATAAAATTAAGCAGTTTTTAAAAGATAAATGTTATGTTAGTTTGAAAGGGTGATAATAATGAATGAAAAATTAGAAGGTGAAAGAAAAATGTGCTTGATATATCCTTTTAATCCTAATACTGCTGTAGTTGCTGAACTTCAAAGAGATTTGCATTTGGCATCATTGTTAGGAGTTAAGAATGCTAAGTTTTATCCTGTGTATAAAGATACTAAGGATTCGACTATTGATAAGAGTTTTGATATAGTTGATAAATTAGTTAGTACTTCTTTAGAGTTAGGTTATGATGAAGCATTACCACATGGTTTCTTTAAAGGAATAGGAGGATTTTCTCCTAAGATATTCTATTATAATGAAGAAAAAAGAATGTATGATGGATGTGTTAATTTAGATGAGTATATTTCTAATAATTCGAGTGCTTTAGAAAATAGAGAAAGTGTAGGGAAAAGATTAATTAAAAGAAAAAATAATTCTGTTAATAGTAAATAAGTGTTATAATATAGATGACAAGAGGAGGATGATTTTATGAATATTAAAAATATTATAGGAAGAGAAATATTAGATTCAAGAGGTAACCCTACTGTTGAAGTAGATGTAATACTAGATAATGGTGTTATGGGTAGGGCTTGTGTACCTAGTGGAGCTTCTACAGGAGAAAGAGAAGCTTTAGAAATGAGAGATGGAGATAAGAGTAGATTTAATGGTAAAGGAGTATTAAATGCTGTTAATAATGTTAATACTGTTTTACGTGATAATCTAATTGGAATGGATGTTACTAAACAAAAAGAAATAGACTATAAAATGCTAGAGTTAGATGGTACTAAGACTAAGAGTAAATTAGGTGCTAATGCAATACTTGGTGTTTCTATGGCTTGTTTAAAGGCTGCTGCAAAAGCTTGTGGAAAAGAGTTATATGAGTATGTTGGTGATGGTAAGACTTTACCTGTTCCTATGATGAATATTATAAATGGAGGTGCTCATGCTGATAACTCATTAGATTTTCAAGAGTATATGATTATACCTCAAAGAGATACTATTCATGAGAGAGTTAGAGTAGGTGCTGAAGTATTCCATAGTCTTAAGAATGTTTTAAAAGAGAAGGGATATGCTACTAGTGTTGGAGATGAAGGTGGTTTTGCTCCTAATCTTAAAACTAATAAAGAAGGATTTGAGTTGATTACTGAAGCTGTTAAACGTGCTGGATATGAACCTGGAAAAGATGTTTGTTATGCAATTGATGTTGCAGCATCAGAGTTCTATTCTGATGGTAAATATAACCTTGTAGGAGAAGGTAAAGTACTTAGTACTGATGAGTTGATTAAATACTATGAAGATTTAGTTAATACTTATCCTATTATTTCTATTGAAGACCCAGTAGATGAGAATGATTGGGAAGGATTTAGTAAAGTAACAGCATTACTTGGAGACAAGATTCAACTTGTTGGTGATGATTTATTTGTTACTAATAAAGAATGTTTACAAAAAGGTATTGATAATAAAGCTGGTAATGCAATTCTATTAAAAGTAAATCAAATTGGTACTATTACAGAAACACTTGAGACTATTGAACTTGCTAAATCTCATAATTATAAAACTATTATTTCTCATAGAAGTGGTGAGACTGAAGATACTACTATTGCCGACCTTGCTGTTGGACTTGACCTTGGTCAAATTAAGACTGGTTCTATGTCTAGAACAGATAGAATTTGTAAATATAATCAATTAATGAGAATAGAAGAAGAGCTTAGTAAATAGGCTCTTTTGATTTTTTTCTAGTTTGTAGTATAATATAATAAATTTTGGGGGTGATGGTTATGAAAAAGTTTGATAATATGAAAAAATCAGTTATTTTTAATAATGGTAATACTCATATAGATAATATTTTTGAATTAGAAAAAATAGGATCTGGACATGATGGTATTGTTTTTAGATTTAATAATTTAGCTTTAAAACTTTTAAAATATGATATTACTTTGCGTAAAGATAAATCTTTAATGACATATGATAAAGCGATTACTTTTATGAATAAATTATATGTAAAAAGAACTGCTAAACCTTTAGAGTGTATGTTTGATGAAGATGGGGTCTTTTGTGGTATTGTAATGGATTACATTTTTGATGTTACTAATAGTAAAGATTTATCTCTTAGAAAAGATAGTGGCGATTTTACTTGTGGAGAATTAATTGAATGTGCCTATGATTTATATGAAGATTTCTCTAGTTTTACTAAAAATAAAATACTAGTTGAAGACTTGAATAGAGGTAGTTATATTTATTCTTATGATTATGTTCATTTGTGTGATATGGATAAGTTTAAAATTTTGAATAAATCTGGTTATAATATTTATGATAATAATATTAATAAGTTTAATTTTTATATAGCAAAGTTGTTATATTTTGAAATGATTAAAGATAAAAGTTTAAGTAAAGAAGACTTAAGACAATTATCTAAATGGGTAAGACAGGTATCTAATGGAAGAAACTTTATTTCAAGTTTAGAAAAGTCTATTGGAACTTCAGATGATACTAGAGTAGGTGATTTTTCTAAATCTATGTGTAAAAGTATATTGCATAGATAATATTAATGATGACTTAACTATATAAATACTAGCTTTTATTTAATTAATATGTTATACTAATGATGTTTTGAAGCAATACTATTAGTATAAACGGAGGTGTAAACTATGCAAATAGCTCTATTAATTATATCAATACTATTAATAATAATTGTACTATTACAAAGTGGTAAAGCTGAAAGTGCAGCTCAAATTCTTTCAGGTAACTCTACTGATTTATTTAAAAATAGAAAAGAAAGAGGTAGTGAGTTAGTTATTACAAGAATAACTATGGTACTTGGAGCGGCTTTCTTTATAATTTGTTTAGTATATTCATTTATGTAAAAGGCATGAAATATTGTCTTTTTTCTTTTACATTATACTAAATATAGAGTACAATGGTATTAAGAATTGAGGTCGATAGAATGAGAGAAGATATATTAAAAATATTAGAAGAAGCGGGAAAGAGTCTTACTGTTTTTGAAATAGAAGAGAAGTTAGGTACTAGTAATTTAGAAGAGTTGTTAAAAGTACTTAAAGAACTTGAGGTAGAGACTTTGGTTTATCATACTAATAAAGATAAATATATGTTATTTAAAGATAGTCATTTACTTAAAGGTGTTCTTCATTCCAATAAAAAAGGATTTGGCTTTGTAGATGTAGATAACTCTGATGTTGATATTTATATTCCTAAAGAAAATATAAATGGGGCAATACATGGAGATTTAGTAGTTGTTGAACAAGTTAGTCAAAAAGGTCTTGATAGAGTAGAAGGTAGAATTGTTAAAGTCTTAAAACATGAAAGTAATACTTATGTAGGCGAGATTAACTTTAAAAATAATATTGGTTATGTTACTTTAGATGAAGATAAAGTTAATTTAGAGGTTGTAGTTGCTAAAGAAAATAGTCTTAATGCTGTTGATGGACATAAAGTAGTTGTAGAGATTGTTAAGAGAATTAGTAATAAGAAAGCAGAGGGTAAGGTTGTTAAAATAATAGGCCATAAGAATGATCCGGGTGTTGATATTTTATCAATTGTATATAAATATGATATTAATACTAGTTTTCCAGAAGATGTGGAAGAAGAAGTTAAATCATTACCTATGGAAGTAAGAGAAGAGGACTTAAAAGGTAGACGTGATTTACGTAATGAATTTATCTTTACAATAGATGGTGATGATACTAAAGATATAGATGATGCGATATCTATTGAAAAGCGTGGAGATACTTATACTCTTGGTGTTCATATCGCTGATGTTTCATATTATGTTAAAGAAGGAAGTCCATTAGATAAAGAAGCGATGGATAGAGGAACATCAGTTTATCTTGTTGATAGAGTTATACCAATGTTACCTCATGAGTTATCTAATGGAATTTGTTCATTAAACCCTAATGTTGATAGACTTGCTATTAGTTGTGTTATGAAATATGATAGTGAAGGTAAAATGCTTGATTATGACATTTTCCCTAGTGTAATTAAATCTAGAAAACAAATGACTTATAAAAATGTTAATAGTATCTTAGAGAAAAATATTGTGCCAGAAGGATATGAAGAGTTTGTTGATGATTTGAAGACTATGAGTGAGTTTGCTACTATTCTTAGAAAAATGAAAGTAAGAAGAGGGTACTTAGATTTTGATGTTGATGAAGCGAAGATACTTGTAGATGAAAATTGTGTACCTTATGAAATAACAAAGAGAGAAAGAGGAACTGGTGAAAACTTAATTGAAGACTTTATGATCGCTGCTAATGAATGTGTGGCATCTCATATATATAATATGGATTTACCATTTATTTATCGTATTCATGAAAGCCCTAAGGAAGATAAAATGAGAGACTTTTTAAGTTTTGTTAGTAATTTAGGTTATCAAGTAACAGGGGACTTAAAAGGAAATAAGAGTGTGGCAGTTCAAAAACTACTTAAGTTTGTTCATGATAAGAAAGAAGGACCTATACTTACATCATTATTACTTAGATGTATGCAGAAAGCGATATATTCTCCTACTAATGTGGGACACTTTGGTTTAGGTAGTTCATGTTATACACACTTTACTTCTCCTATAAGACGTTATCCTGATACTACTGTACATAGACTTTTAAGAACTTACTTATTTAATAATGATTTAAGTAGTCATACTATTCATCATTATGAAGAGAAGTTGGTGTTTGTAGCAGATCATTCTTCTGCAATGGAGAGAGCATCGGTTGACTGCGAAAGAGAAGTTGAAGATATGAAGATGGCTGAATATATGGAAAGTCATATTGGGGAAGAATTTGAAGGAATGATATCATCAGTTATGAGCTTTGGGATGTTTGTAGAGCTTGATAATTTAGTAGAAGGACTTGTTCCTGTTAGACTTATGGATGATTACTTTACTTTTGATGAAGAGAGAATGACTTTAGTAGGTGAGAAAAGTCATATTAAATATACTATTGGAGAAAGGGTCTTAATTAAAGTAGTAGCTGCTTCAAAAGAAGCGAAAACTATTGACTTTGAAATTGTTAAGAAATTGTAAGATGAGAAAGAGAAGAAAGTTAACAGTATTAGGTCGTTTTGTTATTATTCTTTTTATTGGTGTTTTATTTGGAGCGAGTTTAGGATTTTATTATCGCTTGACTAATGATAATGTTAAAAAAGATGATGTAAAGGAACAAAAACAGGAAGAAGAAGTAGTTAGTAAGAACAAAGAGATGGATGCTTCACTTGTGATGGTAGGAGATGCTTTAATTCATAGTACTGTTTATAATGATGCTTATACAGGTGATGGCTATGACTTTAAACCGATGTTAAAAGAGATTAAGCCTTTAATAAAAGATTATGATTTAAAATATTACAATCAAGAAACTATTTTGGGTGGAACAGAGTTAGGCCTATCTAATTATCCAAGGTTTAATTCTCCTTATGAAGTAGGTGATGCTTTTATTGATGCAGGTTTTAACTTAGTTAGTCTTGCAACAAATCATACGATGGATAAAGGAGAACAAGGTGTAATCAATTCTTTAAACTATTGGAATAGTAAAGATGATGTTTATACGGCTGGTAGTTATTTATCTTTTGAAGATAGAGATAAGCCGGTTATTAAAGATATTAATGGTATTACTTATTCTTTCTTTTCTTATACTACTTGGACTAATGGGTTAGAGACTCCTAGTGGTAAAGAATATCTAAATAATGTCTATAGTCCTGAGAAAGCGAAAGAGGATATTGATAAGGTTCGTGATAAGGTAGATGTTGTAATAGTAGCGATGCACTGGGGAACAGAATATTCTACTAGTGTTAGTGCATCACAACAGGAAATTGCTAACTACCTATCTAGTCTTGGTGTTGATATTATTATTGGAAGTCATCCTCATGTAGTAGAGCCCATTGCCTTTATTGGAAAGACTATGGTAATATATTCATTAGGTAACTTTATATCTGACCAAGAAGGAGTAGAACGTCTTACGGGATTAATGGCTAGTATAGATATCCACAAGTCTGTGGAAAACGGTGTTAGTACGATAGAGTTAAGAAATCCTAAAGCAGAACTTTTATATACACATTCTACTTATGGAAAGAAAAGAAACTTTGTTGTTTATCCTTATACTAGTTTAAATGATGAATTACTTCCTGGTTATAGAGATTATTATGAGACATATAAAAATATAGTGTTATCTCTTGATAGTAATATAGAGATGCCTAGTTTGGAGTGATTGTAATGGAGATTATTAATAGACGTGCTAAATTTGATTATTTTATAGAAGATACATATGAAGCAGGAATTGTTTTAAAAGGAACAGAGATTAAATCTATAAGGCTCGGTAAAGCTTCTATTAAAGATAGTTATGCAATTATAAGAGGTGGCGAAGTTTATCTTGTTAATATGTTTATAGACCATTATAAAGAAGGTAATATCTTTAATCATGAGGAGACAAGAAGTAGAAAGTTATTACTTCATAAAAGTGAGATTAAAAAGTTAGATAATAAACTTAAATTAGAAGGATATACTCTTATTCCTTTAAAACTATATTTTGTACGTGGTAAAGCGAAAATAGAACTTGGGTTATGTAAGGGTAAGAAAAACTATGATAAGAGAGAAAGCATTAAAGAAAGAGATTTGAAGAGAGAAGCTGCTAAACTTAATAAATACAAATAAGTGACATGTATCTTGAATTAATAATAATTTTATGATAATATGAATATGTAAAAGAAATTTGCATAAATTAAAAAAGGGAATATCTAGCTTTGGCTGTTAGGTACTATCCCGTTTATTGTTGGTTTAGTACCACTCTAAGGAGTAGGTACTATTTTTATTAACATAAATAATAAAACTATTATTATGAAAACAAGTGAAAATATGATATAACAAAGGAATTTCTCTATTTTTCTCATATTATCAACTCCCCTTTCACATTATAAAATATAAGCTAGGGGGATAGTACCTAAATAACTAAATATTCCTAATTTAATAGTATCATGTTAAGCTCTTATGTGCAACTTAAAAATTGTAGTTTTTATTGGTAATTATTGGTATAAAAAAGTAGTTGATACATTGATACTTTTATGATATAATATAGGTGTATTTGGGGATGCTTTGGTTTCGACAGGAATAATAGAGCATAAATGGCAAGTCGAGTTGTTTACGTTACAAACTAAATTAAATATAACTGGAAACAGTATTAAAACAGCATTTGCTAACTTATTTAATAAAAACACTGAGTTAGCTTTCGCCTAGTATAGGTAAATGCACTGTCTTTTCTTAATTTCCTGTGTTAAGTTAAGATGGTTTATTTTAGCAGGATATAGTTATAGTTTGTCTAGACTATGATGGAATCTTTTAGACTAGGACTGTTTTATTAGTTGATGGTTACTAGAAAATAGTTCGAAGTTTCTTAATCATCTAAACTTGTAGAAGTTTATGTAGCTTTATTTTTGGACAGGAGTTCGAATCTCCTCATCTCCACCATTAGAAAATAAAACGAACTTTTTATACTTTGTAGGAGGTTTCGTAGTTAATATAAAATTAAATATTTCAAAGAAAAAAACGGTTAGGCAAGATACTTAATCGTTTTTATTATGTAAATTATAATTAGTGGGATTTGTCTTTTTTATCGGTTTCCATATTATCTAGAGCATACTCACAAGCTTGAATAACAAATCTAGAAAAAGTAATATCTTTATTCTTAATAGCTTTTTCTATTCTAGCGATTAGTGTAATAGGAAACCTTATAGTCTTGTTTTCTGTTTCTTTTTTGTATGGTTTAATTTGAAAAGACATTTTGTATTACCTCCTGTACATATTTATCGTATTGTAAAATGCACAAAAAGTATGCATTGCAAAATGTATTGCAATAATATATAATAGTTAATATAAGAGAGATAGGAGTGTGGTATGGATTATAAAAGTTTCAAGGGTTTATTTTTTAGAAAGGAGAAATTTGGAAATGAAAAAACTATGTTTCTTTTCTATTCTAGTATGTATATTAATAGGTGTTACAGGCTGTGGTAATGAAAATGAAATAGCAGAAGTAGATAAATGGAATTCTGAAGAAGCTGCTTTAGAATATATTTCTGAACAAGCTTTTGATACTCCTACAAAATCTGAACTTAGCTGTATAGCAAATTCTCAAGAAGATGATGGTATTATTTTAGTTGAATGTACAACGACTCATGATGAACTAATCAATTATTATGATTCAGAAACAATATGGTTTGGTTACTTAGAGTCAGCAGATGGGGATTCTTATTATAGATATGCAGATAGTGATAAAGATGTAGTATTAGACATATTGAGAGACTAAACAATTTATAAATATTGGATAGTTAGTATATGAAGAGAGGAGTATTGTATGGATATATTAACGGTTATTGTAACGGTTATTTGGGTTATTATTGTAGGACTTATATTAGATTTATTAACAATTAATTTTAGAAATACTATTATAAGCTTTATTGTTGATTTTATTATGATGTTTGTTTTAAAGTGGGTATTTGGCTTTGTAAGTAGTTTTGTATGTTTAATAGAGTTAATTTATAACTTTTTGGTAATGATATATCCCGAATTACCTTGGAGTTTTCCGGGTTTACCAACATCTCAATATATTATATGGTTTATTATTTGGGGAATTATTTTACTAATCTCATTTAATCGTAATAAAAAGAGAAATGAGATTGTTAAAAAATATGATTTAACTAATAAATTAAAAGAATTAGATGAAATGTTAAATGAAAATATAGGAATATATTTAAAAAAGTTTTATTATTTAGACTTTACATATTTAATCATAAAAGATAAAGAGCTAATTTATTTTAGTTTTACAAAGAAAGATGAAAAATTAATAGAAAAAACATATAAATTGAGTGAAGTTAAGGAATTACTTGTTAAAGAAAATCTTATGACTGAAAAAGATAAAACTATAACTGTATATAATGTATCTGTTTTATTAACAGATGGACAAGAAATATATGTCGGGGTATTTGGACAAGATGTTTATAATGTACTAATAGAAATGAAAAATAAGATAAATAAACATTCTTAAAAGATAAATTAAAAGATGGGAGGAGTAATTTGGTATGAGAAGAAAGCTTTTAATTCTTTTCTTACTAAGTGTTGGAGCGATAAGTTTAACTGGGTGTACTGATGATAGTAATAATGACAGTGCTTTATATGTTAAAGAAATAGATTCAATAGTTGAGGAGTATGTGGCATTATATTCTTACAATTCGCTTTTTTCTAGTAGTAAGACTGAGATAACTGATGTTCAAATAGCTAATTTGTCATATAGTGAAGCTGATAATAAATTAACAAAATTATATGTTGACTTAGATTACTCTAATGAATATACAAAAGATTTAAATTGCAAAATGTTAATTGATGTTGAAGAAAATCATATTAGTAGTGAACAAATAAGAGATTCTTTTACTCATAATTATTATAATGAATTTTGTAATGATACATTTAGTTTTGAATATAATGATATAACAAGTCTCACAAAAATAGATACTGTAGATACATATAATCAAGAAATATCTTTAAAAAAATTAGATAGTTATTATGATTTTTTTGATAAAGCTATAGGTGTTGATAAATCCCCTTATGGTAGGATAAGATTTAGTCCTACTGAAAAATTCCAAGAATTATTAACACAAAATGGCTATGATTATCAAATGCAGTTAGATTCTTCTTTCCCTTCTGGAACATTGTATAGGTTTTATGATGGTAGTTCTATAAAACTATGTACAGCCTATGCTGGAGGAGAAGAAAGTGGATATACGGTAATATATGATTATAGTCCATGCTCTGGTAATAATTATTGTGAAGAAAGATTTTTAAGAAATACAAATGTGAGAAATGTTACTAGTTTGCTATTTGAGACCTCAGTTCAATATGAATATGAAAATCTTTGGGGCATTGCAAAAGAATCTGAACAATTACTTTTATCTTTAGAATATTAGTAGATATAAAGTATAAGAAAAGGAAGTTTAATATGAAAAAAGATAATATAAAAAATAAAACAAAAATATGGATATTGCTTGTTATTATATTTTTTGGCTTTTCTACTTTTATTACTATTTTAGCTGATGAAAATAGTGAAGAAATAGAAGATTTTAGAGATATAACAAGGCTATCAAACCGTTGTTATTATACTGGACAAAATCCTGATGAATTAACGGAAGATATACTATATGGTAAAGAACTATATTGTTTTACAGATGATAATACTTTCTATGTAGTAACTAAAGCTAATAATCAATATTATAATGATGTTGATATGACTAATCACTATGAATTTACAGAAAATGAAGATGGCTTTTCTTTATCTCTTGATGGAGAAGCTTTTAGTGAATGTTCTATTGAGAATGAGGATACTTTTAAATGTAGTTATGTAAGTGATATAAATTCTAATTCTGATGATAATACATATAGATATATAGAAATAGATAATTTAGGTAATTTAGAAGAATATCCAATAGATGAATCAACTCAACTTGTTTTTAATAATAATACAAGTAATATCTCATATAGGCCGTTAGACCCTGTTTTTAGTACATTGAATGATTATATTGATGATAACCATAAAATAATTAATTGGAGTGATAATATTTGGGCTATATTACCTAGTGATATGAACAATCAATTAGCTAATACTGGAATGTCTTATAATGACTATGTAGAGGAATTTTGTTTATATGAGATAAAAGTAGATGATGTTATAGTAAAAGATTATAATTCTTTTATACCTTTTGGAGCAAAACAGATAACTATAACTCAAATATAAGTAAAAGGAAGAGAATCTAATATTAGCTCTTCCTATTTTGTTACGTGTTACGTGTTCTTATAAATGTGGGTAATGTTTGAAATACATACAGTCTTTAGGTTTAGCTGTTCTTTAATTAACTGATTTAATTGGCGAGTGCTAAACTTTTTTCTATTTTTATATTTTTCTTCAAGGTTTATGGTAATAGTTTTAAATCCCCATTTTCCTTCTACAGTTTCATAAAGAAACGTTATTTGTAGTGCGTGTTTTTGTTTCATCATTTTCCTCCTTTAGCTTTCTATTACTTATAGCATTCCAAAGTAATAATATATTTGTAGGCATTGTTATAACTCTTTCGCACAATCTACTATTTTGATTACGGACAACTTTTGTTTCAAAACCATATTTTCTTAAATAACGACTGAATCTATTTTTACTTACTGGCTTGACTCCTTCGCTCTTTACGTAGAGTACATACTGTGTATAATAGCTTTGAAATGAGCTTTCAAAAATTATTGGACTGTTGTTAGATAAAATAAATCTTTTAATATATTCTTCTTCCATTTTTCCTCCTCAAAATTACATATTACATATTACATATTTTTAGAGATACTCTTTATTTATTTATTTATTTATTTATTTATATTTATTTATTTATTTATTTATATTTATTTATTTTTATTATTAAATTAAATAAATATAGTAATTTTGTAATTATTATCTTTTTAATATGAGTTTATATGGATTTAATTGATTACTTAATAATTTATGTTTTGTAATAAAAGGTAATTTATTCTTTTATATAGATTCTTACACTATAACCATTTATGTTCTTAACTTTTGTTGTATAGCCTATTTCTTTAAGCCTACGAGTAAATTTATTTTTGCTTAGAGGTTTTTGCTTCATACTCTCGGTGTAAGAAATATACTGAGAATATATTGAAGCAATTTCTTTATTTTCGATACTGTGAGCATAATCATTTAAAAATGAAAGTACAGTATCATTCTCTAATTGGTACTCTTTAGTTGATTCACTTATAACTTTACACTCACTAAATTCTAGTCCATTGTCATATAGACGTTTTAATCCTTTTAGAGCTAAATTAAGTAAATAACTTTTGGCATTATCTGTACTTAATAATTCCTCAAGGTTATAAATCTTTCTTTTTACTTTATTCCTAAAAGGAATAACCATTAGCCTTCTGATAATTCCATCAGATTTATCTTTGAAGGTAGGAGGCTCGTTGGCCGTAAAAATTAAGGTCGCAGAATTTTTAAATGTAATGGGCTGTGAATAAATAGGTCTTGCACCTATTGTATTTCCACTAGCCATTGTCTTTAAATTTTTTGACTTTTCAAAATAAATTGCGTCAACATCATCTGCAATATTTACTAGTTTTCCAATGAGAGAAGCGATACTTGTACTATCATCAAAATTGGCTATATCAATATGACTAGATAGTTCTCCAGTCCATTTAGTAATCATCTCTACAAAGGTTGATTTACCATTAGCTCCTTTTCCTATAAGAAAAAACATTTTATGGGGAAATCTATCAATCATAAGACAATGACCTAATAATTCTTCTATAACTATCCTTAATTGCTTATCATCAAGACATATAAAATTTAAAAATTTATCTACATTTTCATCATAAGCCATAGGATTATACTCTATATCTAAATAAAAAGGTGTAAAGCCACAATCTTGATTTATTACTTTATCTTCTACAATAATCCCATTTCTTATTTTTACATAAAAATTATCACTGCCATTTTCAATAAAATTGGCATATTTATACATTTGATTTATAGCTTCATTATCTTGAGTAGTTTTAAGCTCTAGATATTGAGCCATTAATCTTTTTAATTTAATTTGGTTTGTACTATACTTTAAATCATCTTTAAAATATAGAAGATTATTATAGTATTTTATATCGAGTATCTTAACCATGAATTTTGCAAAAGCAATCATATCTTTTGGATTACCTGTATATGCTTTTTCTAAATCGACATAGTTAGGAACACTATTTATAATATTATTTAATTCCTTTAATGATAAGGGTTCTTTAAAAACATTACTATTAATAAAATCTCCAAGTCCCTCTATTTTTACCGTTTTATATTCTTCTAGAACATAACGTAAATGATGAAATAGTGCTTCATTTCTTCCGTCTCCTTTTACCATACCACTAAGTAAATTTTTTTGCTTAAAAAGTGGATATAATAAAACTGGTAATTCTGGTAAATTATCTAGTGTTAAAGGCTGGTTAGTTTTACGTTGAACTCCTCTTCTTTTAACAATAGCATAAGCTTTATCTCCTGTTAAATAATCAACTTGAAAACCTCCTACTGTTATTAAATCAGCTCTTTTTTTAATGTTGATATTTTTGGGGATAGAATAATATAAATGAATCCCTCTATCTGTCTCTACACTAAGAGTAGGAAAGTTTTGGATAAAATAGTTAATGATTCTTTGTTCTTCAAAATTATCATTATCAAAATCCACAATAACAGTATTCCTATTTAAAAGGAGTCCAGCATTTTCTAACCTGTCTAGATTAGAATAAGTAATACTAAAATTGGTCTTTGGGGATTTATCTGCATTTAATTCTATAAATTTTAACATTTTATCATTCCTCTTCTTCTAATGTTTTTTCATCAGCCTCATACGTAACGTGTACAGTTTGAGGGCTACTAAATTGTTTTGATTCTTCTTCCTCTTCTACTTCCCTTTTTTCTTTATCAATAAACATTAAATATTCATTCTCTTCTTGTTCAGTTATATATTCATAAACTTTTTTCCAAGCATTGTAACTTATTGTAATGGGACTTTCTAAATGTGGGTAAACTATAATTCCACCTAATTGAGGAATAATTTCAAATGAATTATCTTCTATATCTAAAACTGTATTTTTTTGATTGCTTTTTTTCATTTTGCACCTCTTTAATTTCTAAATTAGGGAATTTATATTCGAATAGTTTTTTCTTTAATAAGTAAACGTCTGTTTTAAAACCTTTAGTATCTTCTACTATAGTTTCATCAGTTGCTACAATAGTGTAAGTAAAATCAGCTCTATATGACGTTTTTCGATATACTTTACCTCTTTTTTTAAATTTTGGAATTAATTCAAAATTCTTTTGTAATTGCAAGTTTTTTATTACTCCCTTTTGCTCTAGCTCTTTTAGTTGCTTATATCTTTCAGCTTCTAATTTACTATCAAATAAAATTCCATCTACTATTACTTTCTTATTTTTATATTTTGTTTTTGTTAGCATGATTTTTCTTTTCTACCTCCTTAAGAAATAAATCATATTGAGTTTGATGTTCTCTAACAAACTTATCAATATCATTTACAATTTCTTTAGCTATTTGTTTAATTTGTTTTTCACTAAGCATATTAGAAACATCTCCCTTCTAAATTTCTAAATGTGATTTGACTTTTCTAGTTGCTTAATAATTTTTAGTATTTTTTCTTTTTTATCATTGCTTAATTCGAATCGAAGTAATTTAGTAAAATTACTATCTGATAGTCCATAAGCTTTAGCTACTTGATAATACTTCAGATTAGCTTTGTTTATAGCTTCTCTGATATCGTTATTTGCTTTTTTCATATACTCCTCCTTTTATATCTTGACAACAACAACATCAAATGATATATTTGCTTTAACGAACGAAAATTTTTCGCCGTTCTTCAACAACGACACCACCATAATAACATTAAAATTTGCTATTTTGTAAATAATTCGTTACTTGGTTAAAATGGCTAGAAAACAATAAAAAAATTCGTAGGAAGGAATGAGGTGTAAAATGACGAAATTAAGAAAATATGAAAAAACTGAAAGAAAGATTGATTTATTTGATGAGAAGAAAGCTTTAGAAAATGCTAAAGGTAATGTTAGTATGGTTGAGTTTGCACGAAGATTATGTCTTTGTTTAGACGAAAGAAATCTAAATGAGGCAGACCTATGTAGAGATTTAAAACTGGGAAAAGCTAGTGTTAATGCGTATGTTAAGGCTGAACAAATTCCTAATGCTGATAAAATAATTAAGATGGCAAATTATTTTAATGTCTCTACAGATTATTTATTAGGATTATCAAATTTTAAAAGTACCAAAGATGATTGGAAAATAGTTAACAAAGTAACGGGTTTAAATGATTATGCTATAGAAGTATTAAATGAATTTAAAAAGAATGCAAAAAATGAAAAAGAAGAGGATAATGTATTTACAAGTTCGCAAATACTCAAAACAATTAACTATCTTATATCTAAAGAGCCTGAATCTAAAGTTTTTGAATATATAGGAAGTTATTTGTGGCATACATACGACACAACAAGCAATCTTTATTATGTTAATGAATCTACTAAAGAGTTAGAACTTAAAGCAACAGATGATGTAAAAATAATTAGAGATAAACAAAGTGGAGAAGATTTAATAATACCTAGCTCTCAATTTAATAAACTTTTTATATTAAATATGGAAGAACAATTATATAAATTAGAAGAAGAGATAAGGAGGAAAAAGGAATGAATGTAGTAATATATGCTAGATATAGTTCTCATAATCAAAATGAACAGTCCATTGAAGGTCAGTTAGAATATTGTAGAAAATATGCAAAAGACCATAATTATAATATTATTCATGAATATATAGATAGGGCTACAACTGGAACGAATGATAATAGACCACAGTTTTTGCAGATGATTGAGGACAGTAATAAAAAAACTTTTGAGGGCATTTTAGTTTATCAATTAGACCGTTTTGCTCGTAATAGATATGATAGTGCAATATATAAGAAGAAGTTAAGTAAAAATGGTGTTAGAGTCTTTTCTAGTAGAGAAAATATTTCTGATGACGCAAGTGGTGTATTAATGGAGAGTGTACTTGAAGGTATGGCAGAATATTTCTCTGTTGAGTTAGGTCAGAAGATAAAAAGAGGAATGAAAATAAATGCTGAAAATTGCTATTATAATGGTGGTAGTGTTCCTCTAGGATTAAAACTTATAGAAGTAGATAGTAATTTTACTGATGTAAATGGTAAAATTGTTAAAAAGAAGAAATTCGCAATAGATGAAGAGACAGTCCATATAGTAAAAGAAATATTTGATATGTATGCAAAAGGAAAAAGAGTCGCTGATATTATTAATTATTTGAATGATAAGGGAATTAAAACAGGATTAGGCAAAGAATTTAATAAAAATAGTCTTAGAAAAATGTTGTTAAATAAAAAATATGTTGGCATTTACAATTATAAAGAAATGGAGATAAAAGATGGCATACCAAGGATTATTGATGATGAGACTTTTAACAAGGTGCAAGATATGATGAAAAAGAATAAAAAAGCTCCTGCACGAGCAAGAGCAAAAACAGAATATTTATTAACTACTAAATTATTTTGTGGTCATTGTAAAGAAATGATGACAGGCCATAGTGGTACATCTAAAACTGGGAAATTGCATACTTATTATAAATGTAATAATTCGAGAATTGGTTTTTGTGATAAAAAGCCTATTCAGAAAGATTATATTGAAGATTTAGTAGTAGAACAAGCTAGGAATCTTTTGACTGATGATAATATAAATAAAATAGCTGAAACCGTTGTAAAATTAGCCAAAGAAAATATGGATAGTGGAGAATTAAAAAGACTTAACAGAAAATTAAAAGAATTAGAGAAACAGAAAAACAATTTATTTAATAGTCTTAAAATGTGTGATATAGATACAGTTAAAACATCTATATTTGAAGAGATACAAAAAATTGAAGTGGAATTAACAAATATTAAAAATGAAATTGCTATAGAAGAAAGCCAATCTATTAAATTGACTGTTCCACAAGTAAGATTTTTCTTAACACAAATGAGAAAAGGAAATATAGATGATATTAAGTACAGAAGGTTGTTAATTAATACACTAGTCTATAAGGTCTATTTGTATGATGACAGTATAACTATAATATTTAATACACAAAATAAAACTTATGAGAAGAAGATACCACGTGTAAGTGATATAGAAAGTTCACTTATGGGTACTTCAGCTCCACCAATTAGTAATTAACCCCTTATGTTTCGTAAGGGTTTTAATATTATTTTTTTTATTTACCCCTTATTTACCTCTTTTTTTAAAGTTATTCAATACATCTACAGTATGTTTTTCTTGCCTGGAAACATATGATAATATGTACTTTCTATAACTTCAACAGTATCTCCTAATCTTTTGGCAACTTCACGACTATCACAACCTAAATTAATTAATAAGGAAGCGTGAGTGACGGAAGCTATGTGGAGTTATTCACTTGAAATTAGTTAGAACAAGTATTAAGTCTTGTTCTTTCTTTTAATTTATTACCAACTATGATAGAATGTTTTCAAGGAGGTTCTAATGAAAGAAATTATTAAAAACCAAACAATTTATTATGAATCTATAAATGTTCCAGAAAATATCTCTGTTTTAGAATATTTAAGAGAGTCTGAACATTCTTTTAATCTTAGATATGTAAGTTTTGACACTTTTGAAAAATTAAAAAGTACTAAGGGTATTATTTATTTAAAAGATAGAAAGTTACTAGCTGGTTGTTCTGATATTAAAGGTAATGATTTTAAAAGTAGTGGTGGTTTAAAAGTATCTGATCCTAATAAAAATATAGTTGGTTCTTTTATTATTCAAAATGATAGAGTTATTTATGATGCAAGGTGTCCTTTTTATGAAGAAAGAGATTCTTTTGTTTATACTAATGGAAGAGAGTTTTATACAACTATGTCTATGAAAGAAATATTATTAGAAGAGTTAGAAATTAAAAGACAATATTTAATATATCTTGGAAATAGATTAGAGAACAAAAGATTTGTAAATGATTTTGAAGAAGTAAGTAGAAAAGAGTTTTTAGAATATATTACTGATAAAGAAAAGGGTAGACTTATATTAAAGAAAATGAGAAAATATTATTAGGGAGGGTTCTATATGTTATTACAGTTTTATTTAGAACAATTAGATTATAAGAATATGCCATTATTTCTTAGGAAGTATTTTGAATGCCCATCTTTAGTTAGATTAATGAGAGTTGGTTATTTTTGTGGAATGGATTTTGCTTCTAAAAGTGTTTATGATTTTAGTGAATATATTAGTAGATTTGCTCATTCACTTACAACTTCTTTACTAACTTATAAAGTAACTAAAGATAGGACTATGACTGTAGCAGCTTTATTTCACGATGTGGCAACTCCTTGTTTTTCACATGTTATAGATTATATGAATGAAGATTATGAAAAACAAGAAAGTACAGAAGAACTTACGGAAGATATCATTAAAAGTGATAAGTATTTACTTAAGTGTTTAAAAGAGGATAATATAGATGTTGATGAGATTATCAACTTTAAGAAATTTAGTATTGTTGATAATGATAGGCCTAAATGTTGTGCTGATAGGTTAGATGGTGTTATTTTAACTGGTATAGGTTGGACTAAAAATATCAATAAAGATGATATTAAAAAAATTATTAATGATGTTAGAGTATTTAAAAATGAAGATAATGAAGATGAGGTTGGTTTTACTAATAGAGATGTTGTTTCTAAAATAATTGATGTTAGTAAAAGTATAGATTTGTATTGTCATACTAACGAAGATAATTATATGATGCAGTTACTTGCTACTATAACAAAATTATCTATTGATAGAGGTTATATTAGTTATGATGACTTGTATAGTTTTAATGAAATAGAATTGTTTAATAGATTAAAGAATAGTAAAGATAAGGAACTATTAGATAAAATTAGTCTTTTCGAAAATATAAATATAGATTGTATTCCTAAAACTGAACTTCCTAATGTTAAGGTTAGAGTTTTAAAACCATTAGTTAATGGTAAAAGGTATAATTAGAGAAAAAGAGAGAACTTATTTTTTATGAATAAGTTCTCTATATTTAATTACTTAATCTATTTATTAGGCTTTTTTCAAAGACTTTAGCCTTTTCATTTTCATCAAATATTTCTTCTGTGTTAATGTGAGTTAAATCTGTATTATTAAAATATTTAATTATTTCTTTAATAAAAGCTTTAAATTCTTCTTCATTTTTAAAGATTCTATAATTACTACTTATATCATGATAGTCATAAGTTTCTTCATTCATTAAGTAATAATAATCATCCTCTTTATCATGACATACTTTGACTTTGTTATCAATAATTAGAGAATAAACATCATCAATAGAATATGCATCTTTTTCAAATGTGTGTCTAGCGTTGATGGTGGCAAAAGTTGTATCCTCTGGTATTTCATAATCTACACTTGTTATATTACTTAATGGTAAAGATGTTTGGAGCATGAGTCTTTTATTATAAAAATTAATACTATATATAAAATCTTCATTTTCTCTTTCATTGAATCTTTCTTTAGTAGTATAGCATCTTGCATCAACACCTTCTAATAGAACATTACCTTGTTTATCTGTTATTGTAATGTAATGATTATTATATTTTTCACTATATTCTATTTTAGAAATAGTACCACTTATTCCTATGATTAAAGCTTCTTCAAGAACAGGAATAACTTCATCTCCTATTTTTAATGGTTCGCCATATATGTCTATACAACGTTTTTGTTTATCCATTAGATATCCCTCCTTTTAATTTAGTTATTATTATATAGAAGAATATAAAAATGTCAATTATTGTAGATTTATTTTTCTTAGTTTGATATGATTTATGTATGGAGGTTAGAATGAAAAAATATCGTTGTACTATTTGTGGTTATATTTATGATGATGCGAAAGAAAAAGTAAAGTTTGAAGATTTACCAGATGATTGGAAATGTCCAGCCTGTGGTGCCCCTAAAAGTTTATTTGAAGAAGTTAAAGAAGAAAAAGAGGAAATAAAAGAAGAGTCTAAAGTTGAGGTTATAGAAGAAGTAGATGATGATTTAAGAGAATTATCTAACTATGAGATATCTTTAATTTGTTCTAACTTAGCTCGTGGTTGTGAAAAACAGTATTTAGAAGAAGAGAAAGATTTATTTAGAGAATTATCTAAACATTATGAAGGTTTAGAAGAAGATAAAACTGGTAGTTTAGATGATGTTATTAATATGATAGATAATGATATTAATAGCTTTAGTAAAGCAATGGAAGTATTTTCTAAATATGATGATAGAGGTGCTAAAAGAGTTATTAACTGGGCTAGTAAGAGTACTAATATTATGAAAGTAGTAATTGATACTTATAAAGAAAAGGGAATAGATTATATTAAAAATACAAAGATATGGGTTTGTGATATTTGTGGTTTTGTTTATATAGGAGATAATCCTCCTAAGGTTTGTCCTGTTTGTAAGGTTCCTAGTCTTAAGATATTGGAGGTGTGCTAATATGGAGAAAAGTGAAAGATATGCTTATCGTGACTTAAAAATATGTACTAAAGATTGTTTATGTCTTTTTGTCTGTCCAACTGGGGCGACTGATAATGAGACTGGGCAGATAGATTTTGATAAATGTATTGGATGTGGTGCATGTGCAGCAGCTTGTCCATCAAAAGCAATTAGTATGTTACCTAGAGTTTATCCTAAACAGAAAGTAAAAGATAAAAGAGTTGTCAGTGAATTATTTAAACTTGCTGATAGTAAGATAGAACAAATTAAGACTTTAAAGTATCTTATTAGTAAATCTAGTGATGATGATGAAAAACGTTTATATAGGACTTTAATTCATTCTAATAAAGTAATGGTTGAAGATTTATTTAGAGAGGCAGGATATATGTTACCTCAGTCATCTAATACTAATAAACTTTTAATTAGTCTTAAAGGTAAAGATGAAGAGATAGATAACATTATTAATAAACTATTAGATAAACTTGAAGTTAATGATTAGAGGGATGTTATGACAATAGAAGATGTTTATAGATATATGATTAGTGGATACTTTGGAGTTATGGAGATGGATTCTTATAAGTTAAAAGAATATGTTCTTAATGATATAAAGAACTATATTAAAGATTATATGAAAGATAATCCTAGTAAAAACTTTAATTTAGATGAAGAAGTAGAGAACATTAAGAATAATGTATCTGTTAAGACTAAGTTGCAAGATGCCTTACTTGTTTTAAATAAAATGGATAATGCTCCGATGGATTTAATTTTAGATATTAAACATAGATTAAAGACTATTAAATAAAATTATACTTTATGTATAGTTTTTTTGTTTTTTACTCATATTAATGTTGGGAGGAAAAGATATGGAAAATAATTATAGTGCAGTACCTAATATGATTAGCTGTAAAGATTTAGATTATCTAAGTGATATGTTTAATTGGAACTATGGTGCTTATAAAAGTACTAGTAATGCTATTAATAGTGTAAGTGATAGTGAAATTAAAGATATGCTTAGTAAGGCTAGCAATGTATTTCAAGGTAATATTAGTAAAATCTTAAATATCTTAAATGAAGGAGGTAACAATGAATAATAATCAAATTTGTAATCCTAAGGTAGAGACTCCTAAAGGAATGGCTCTAAATGATAAAGACTATATTTCTTCATTACTTAGCACGTTAAAACAATTAGTTAAAAACTATGCTGTTAGCTTAACAGAAGCATCTAATGAAATATTATATAGTGAATATAAAGAGATGTTTGAGGCTTATTCTTCATTACAAAGAGAAGTTTATGAACTTATGTTTCGTAAGGGTTGGTATGTATTAGAGAGGTGTGATGCTAATAAAATATCTAATAAATATCAAACTTTAAATCAAGAATTTATGGATTTGAATGGATAAAAAGAAAACAGTGGATATTTCACTGTTTTTAATATAGTCTTTTTATATAACTTTTTCTAAGAGCAGTAGCTCCTTTTTTATTTTGTTGTTCTAAAGTAATATTTTTAATAAAGTCAAAGTTTACTAACAATTCTTTGTGATTTGTATTATGAGTTTGTACTTTAACTGTATCTCCTATTTTTAATACTACCATATCATTTTCGTCTTTTAAATATCGTTTAGATTTTATAAATCTTATATCATCTAGGTCAAGGTACTCTATATAGCCAGGTATATTTGTTATAGTTTTTAGATATGCTCTTTCATTATCTATATCTGTTATAATTCCATAATAATTTTTATCTTTATGTCTTTCAACATATTTTAACATTTTGATTAGTTCTACTTCTCGTTCTAAAGCTTCGGCTTCTTGTTCTTTCATAGAACAGTGCTCACATATTGCTTCTAGAGTGTTATTATCTTCTATTTCATATAATTTACCTTGTTCATATGAATCAATTATTTGTTGAGCTTTAAGGTCTGGATATCTTCTAATAGGTGAAGTAGAGTGAGTATAAAAATCTAATCCTAAACCAAAGTGTCCTGTTGGATAAATAGAGTAATGGGCTCTTGGTAAAGCTTTTAATATAATATCTGAAATAATAGGATAATCATTTTCATTTTGATACATATTTAATATTGTTTGAATATATTGTGCTGTAGTCATAGAACCTATTTTTGGTAAATTATAACCAAGATTATGAATTTTATCAAAAGCATCCATTAATTTATCTTGATCTGGTGAGTCATGGACTCTATTAATAGATGTACCTATTATAAAGTTTAAATATGAAGATTCAAAGTAGTTATATAAAATCATAGCATTTTCAATCATTTTACCTGCTGTACCATTATTTTTCTCTTCTATACTAATAATATTGCCATCTTTATCTTCGATAAAATTATTTTCATGTTCTATAAATGTTAACATACCTTCGCTTTTCCTTTTTAATGTTAAAATATCTGATAGTTCTTTAAAAGTAGTTAGATCATTTAAAAATGGTAGGTATTCATCATCTACTATTCCTTCATCTAATACTTTATTAACTTCGCTGTAAGACATTTTCTTTTTAGATTCAATTATAGAATTTACAAATTTATAGTTTAGTAGTTCTCCAGTTTTAGATATTTCCATAATACATGTTCTTGTTAGTCTTGGAACATTAGGATTTAAAGAACAGATACCATTTGATAATTCTGGTGGTAGGTTTGGAATAACTGAATTTGCAGGATATGCCGATAAGGCTCTTTCATAGGCTTCTTTATTAAGAGCACTACCTCTTTTAACATAATGAGATACGTGGGCAATATGCACTGCTAAAATATAATTGCCTTTTTCATTTTTCATTATACTAACTGCATCATCCATATCTTTTGTATTATCACAATCAATAGTAAATGTTTTAAATCTCTTAGTAAAATCATATCTATCTTTGTAGTCATTTATATTTACAGTTTGAGGAATGTTTCTAGCTTCTCTTAAAGCTTCTTCACTAAATTCAATACTGAAGCCGTGTTTAGTAGCGATGGATATTATATCAATATCATTATCTTTGATATTTCCTATTGTACTTATATAATCTGCTTCATAGACTCCATCTGTCTCATCTAGACTTATTCGAGCTTTTATTCTATCACCTATTTTAAGATGTTTCATGTCATTAGAGCTTATTCTAACTTTAATTTTGCCCTTGCCTGGTAAAAGTATTGGTTCTAATTGTTTTACTCCTTCAATTTCAACTACTTCTAATATTAATTCTTCTTTTGTTCTTTCAATTATTTTTACAATGTGTTTTCCTTTCCTTGATACAGCGATAATATCTCCATCTAAAGCATTGTTAAGTTCTTCTTTCTCTTTGTAGTATCTTTTGTTATCTAACTCAAAATATAATTTATTATTACTATCAGTTTCTAATTTAGTTAAAGCTAAGTTATTTGGCCACTTTTCAAATGTTTTGCCTTGACAGTAGATTTTACCTTCTTTTTCAAGATTGTGTAGTAAATCTTTTAGTTCAGTTATTTTTTGATGATTTCTTGTTATAGCAAGGGTTTTAATTTGTTTATATGTTAAATTCTTTTGCTCTAATTCTTTCAATAAGTAGTTTTTAAAGAAATACATACTTCTTCCGATTGTTCTTTTTATTTTAGGATTTTCTTCATTGGTTACAACAACGATATCGTCTGGCAAAATTATTTTTCCTTTATTAAGAGTTTCATCTATTGTTACTTTAGATCTTTTTAAATATAATCCTTTGGAAATAGGAATTACATAGTCAACTTTGTATAAGTCTTTAGGAAATAGTGTGTATGTCCCTTTCCTTATATTATAAATGCCTTCTTTTAACTCTAGGTTATATAAGGCTTCTAGAAAGTTACTTCGTTCTTGGTATGAAGGTATTTCTATTCTTTTTTTCAATTCATGAATAGTTAAATACTCATTTTCTTTTAATTCACTAATTATTTCTCTTTGATAATCAAATATTGTTTTCATATACTCCTCCATTAAAAAAGGCAATACAAACCTTAGTATTGCCATAGAGGGAATAAGTTTTTAGATATTTTTCTTAACATATTAATCCCTCCCTTTCCTTAATTTTAACATTATCTTTCAAAAAAATAAATAAAAATATTAATTTATAGTATATAATAGTTATGTAGAGTATTTAAGGAGGAATTTATGCTTGAGTTAAAGAATATAAATAAAAGTTATAAGACAGGAGATTTTGTTCAACATGCTTTAAATGATGTTAGTTTAAAGTTTAGAAAGTGTGAGTTTGTCGCTATTTTGGGAAGTAGTGGTAGTGGTAAGACTACTCTTTTAAACATTTTAGGAGGACTTGATAGATATGATAGTGGGGACTTAATCATTAATAATAAAAGTACTAAGAAGTTTAAAAGTGTGGAATGGGACTATTATCGTAATAATTGTGTTGGTTTTATCTTTCAGTCATATAACTTAATTAGTCATATTAGTGTTTTAGAAAATGTAGAGATGGCTTTAATACTTAGTGGTTATAAGAAGAAAGATAGAAAGGTTAAAGCACTTGAAGCTTTAGATAAAGTTGGTCTTAAAGACCATGCCCATAAAAAGCCTAATCAGTTATCTGGGGGGCAGATGCAAAGGGTTGCTATTGCTAGGGCTCTTGTTAATGACCCTGAGATTATACTTGCAGATGAACCTACTGGGGCACTTGACTCTGTTACTAGTGTTCAGATAATGGATTTAATAAAAGAAATTGCAAAAGATAAGTTAGTTATTATGGTTACTCATAATCCAGAGCTTGCAGAGGATTATGCAACTAGAGTTATTGAACTTAAAGATGGAAAGATTTTAAGTGATAGTAAGCCTGTTAAAGATAAAGAGAATTCTAAAGATAAAGTAACTATTAAAAAGACTGTACTTGGATATGGGGCAGCATTAAAACTTTCTTTTAATAACATTAAGACTAAGAAAGGTAGAACATTCTTGACATCTTTTGCAGCATCTATTGGTATTATTGGTATTGCTTTAATACTTTCATTATCTAATGGTTTTCAGAAGAAAATAGATGAATATGAAGCGGATAGTTTATCACAGATGCCTATTACGATTAGTACACAGGCTATGAATATAAATGAAGAAGTTATGCAGGAGATGACTAGTAATAGAGATAAACATGAAGAGTATACTAATAAGAACGTTATTTATCCTAGAGAAAATAGTTTAGAGACTATGATGCACTTTAATACTATTAATGATGATTATATTAATTATATAGAATCTATGGATAAAGATAATGTTTCTGCTATTAGTTATGAGTACGGTACTACTTTAAATGTTGTTACTAGAAATGCGGATGGTACTTATGGATTAGTTCCTACTAGTACTAATTATAGTATGTCTACTACATCTATGACAGGTGTTATGGGTTGGAGTTTATATGCTGATAAAGTTAATGGTAAGAGCATGTTAGAAGATAATTATGATGTTTTAGCAGGTTCTATAGATAAAGATACTCCTAGTGTTGTTATCGCTGTTAATTCTCGTAATGAGTTAGATAGTGGTACTTTAGAACAACTTGGATTTGATACAAGTAGTAATATATCTTTTGATGATATCTTAAATAAAGAGTTTAAAGTAATTCCTAATGATATTTACTATAATGAAATTAATAATTATTTTGTTCCTAGTAAAGATTATGAAGATATGTATAATAGTAGTGATGCGATTACAGTTAAAGTTACTGCTATTATAAGGGGAAAAGAAGATAAGAACTCTTTGACTCAGTCAGGAATTTACTATAATTCTGCATTAGTAGATGAGGTTATTAATAAGAATAAAGATAGTGATATTGTTAATAGACAAAAAGAAGTCAGTTATAATGTTTTAACAGGACAAGCTTTTGATGATACAACTTCTACTGTTACTAAAGATAATATTTTAGGGGTGTTAGGTGCAGAAGTAACTCCTTCAATTATTTATATTTATCCAAAAGATTTTGATATTAAGGACTATATTACAGATTATTTAGATGACTATAATGAAGGTAAAGATGAAAGTGACCAAGTATTATATACTGATTATGCTTCTTTGATTAGTACTTTATCTGGTAGTATTATGGATGCTGTTACTTATGTCTTGATAGCATTTTCATCAATATCTCTTGTGGTATCTTGTATTATGATTGCTATTATTACTTATATTTCTGTACTTGAGAGAACTAAAGAGATTGGTATCTTAAGAGCTTTAGGGGCAAGAGGTAAAGATATAACTCGGGTATTTAATGCTGAAACATTTATTATTGGAGTATGTAGTGGT
Organism: uncultured Bacilli bacterium; assembly: GCA_944331805.1. Classification (GTDB taxonomy): domain Bacteria; phylum Bacillota_I; class Bacilli_A; order RF39; family UBA660; genus Onthousia. The sequence continues at coordinate 27,132 of CALVIS010000002.1, read as the reverse complement.
GTCTTAGGACTTGTTATTGCTTATCTTTTGACATTCCCAATTAATTCATTAATAGAGAGTTTATCAGACCTTCCTAATGTTGCTAGTCTTAATCCTGTTCATGCCATTATTCTTTTAGTAATTAGTGTTACTTTGACAGTTTTAAGTGGATTTGTTCCATCTAAAATGGCTAGTAAGAAAGACCCTGTTATTGCACTTAGGACAGAATAAAAAACGGTGAAGATTTTTGCGTAAATACACAAAAATCTTCAGCGAAACTATTGCTAAGCTTTATTCTTTTGAGTTATAATAAAATTATAAAAGAAGGAGCTGGTTTTTATGAAACAGATAAAAAGAGATGTTTATTTAAATAGATTAATTAGTAGAAAAGAAAATGGTCTTATTAAAGTTGTTACAGGGATAAGAAGATGTGGGAAGTCATATTTATTAGATCCATTATTTATCAATTATTTAAAATCTGTTGGTGTAAAAGATGATCATATAATTAAATTAGAACTTGATAAAGAACAAAATAGAAAATATTTAGATGCTAAAGTATTAGATAAATATATAAGAAGTAAAGTTATTGATAAAGAAATGTATTATATCATTTTAGATGAAATACAACTTGTAGATGGTTTTGAATATGTTTTAAATGGATTTTTATATGAGAGAAATATGGATGTTTATGTGACTGGTAGTAATTCTAAATTTTTATCAAGTGACATAATAACAGAGTTTAGGGGTAGAGGAGATCAAGTTAGTGTATTTCCACTTTCTTTTAGTGAATATTTATCTTGTTATGATGGAGATAAATATGAAGCTTGGGCAGATTATGTTACTTATGGAGGATTACCTCTTATACTTTCTAAAAAAACTGATGAAGAAAAGTCACAATATTTAAAAAATTTGTTTAAGGAAACTTATATTAAAGATATAGTAGATAGAAATAATATTTCAAGAGTTGATATACTTGACTCTATAGTAAATATGTTAGCATCATCTGTTGGATCTCTTACTAATCCTCAGAAAATTTATAATGCTTTTAAAAGTAATGGGGAAAAAGAGTTGTCATTAAATACTATAAACCTATATTTAAAGAATATAGAAGATGCATTTATTGTTAATAAATCTTTAAGATATGATATAAAAGGAAAAAAATACATTCAGACTCCTCAGAAGTATTATTTTACAGATGTTGGTTTAAGAAATGCAAGACTTAACTATAGACAACAAGAAGAAAGCCATTTGATGGAAAACATTATTTATAATGAATTATTAGTTAGAGGATATAATGTAGATGTTGGAGTTGTAGAGCAGAATGTTAAAAATAAGGATGGTAAAAGTGAGAGAAAACAATTAGAAGTTGATTTTGTATGTAATTTAGGTAATAAACGTTATTATATACAATCTTCTTTAAATTTGGAAACTAGGGAAAAGACTATTCAAGAGGAAAGATCTTTAATGAATATAGGAGATAACTTTAAAAAGATTATTGTTGTTAAAGATATAATTAAACCTTGGATTACTGAAGAAGGTATATCTGTTATTGGAATTATGGATTTCTTATTAAATCCTGATAGTTTGGATTTGTAATAGATTATTTCTTTAAACTTTGCTATACTAAAGTAGTAAAGTTTTTATGCCGACTTAGCTCAGATGGTACGAGCAACTCATTCGTAATGAGTAGGTCAAAGGTTCAAATCCTTTAGTCGGCACCATTTTATTGTTTAATGGAGTGTTATTTTATATTTTGAATGTAGGATAAAACATTGCAGTTAAAAATTAGCAGCAAAGAAAATATAATATTGGTGAGTAAATGTCGGACAAAGTCAACACTAAATCCGACATTTACTTTATAAAAATAATTGGCTAGATGTGGAAATTACTGATTTAAAAGATACTATTATTAATTATTTAAAATCTAATTTAGTTATTACTGTGTGATTTTTAATTGACTTTGTAGTATAATTATATTGGTTGAGAAGTTATTTTTTGGAGTGTTTATGAATAGAGAAATTGTATTAGAATCAGATAATATTTATTATGTTAATATTTCATATGATTTAATAGATGAATATTTAAAGATGTTTAATAATCCTAATATAAAGAAATTTATAACTGCTGACCCTAAGCCTTATACTTATGAGAATAGATTTATGTGTGTAAAAGAAGCATTAGAAACAGATACTTTGATAATTTTGTCGATGTTTGATAAAAAGAGTGGTAAGTTTATTGGAAATATAGATTTTGATAATATAACTTTAAGTAATGCGGAAATTGGTATCATTATAAATGAAGAGTTTCAAAATAGACATTATGGATTAGAAACTCTTAAAAGATTTATAGATTATGGATTTAATGATTTGAAGTTAGAAGAAATTTATTTAGGAGTATATTCTAATAATTATAGAGCGATAAATTTATATGAAAAACTAGGCTTTGTTCCTTATAAGACTTTTAAGAATGTTGCAATTATAGATGGAGAAAATGTTGATGATATATACATGAAGTTACATAAATAATAATTTTTTATTTTTCTTTAGTTGAAAAGATGAGTTCATCATGTTATGATAATAAATGAAGAATAAAGGGATAAAGTGTGAAAGGCGGTGTCTTATGGATATTGTTATTGAATTTTTTAGGGATACATTGGATGGCCCTTTTTATATCGTGTGGGTAGTAGTACTTGTTATTCTTATCTTTGCTTGTATAGGTTATTTAGCAGAGAAAGGTATTAAGAATAAAAAAGAGAAAGAAAAATATGCTACTGTTGATGATACTAATAATACAGCAGTTGTTCAAGATACTGTGGTTAGTGATGTAAGTAATGCTACACAAGTAGAGAGTAGTCCTGTTACACCTATTGCAGAGCCTGCTAGTAGTGTTCCAGTAGCAGAAGAAGTTCCAACTAGTGGTGTTAATAATACAGACGCTGTTCAAAATAACGTTGTAAGCGAACCAGAAGTTCAGACTGTTAATAGTAGTGTTGTAACACCGACAGTTAGTGAGGTTACGACAAGTGTTAATCCTAATAATACTGCTACAGTAGAGGCTCCTCAAGTAGAAGTATCACAACATAATAATGTAGTTACACCTACTGTAGTTAATCCACAGATTGAACAAACTACTAATAATACAGTTAGTACTGATAATGTAAATGCTCCATCTAGTGAAGTTAGTCAAGTAGTTATACCAACTATTAATCAAGATGGAAATAATAATACAGTTTAGAGACAGTTAGGAGAGATTTTATGGTTATTACTGTTACAAGTGTTTTGACAATTTTGAGGAAAATTGTCGATATATCGATTGTTTGGTTAATGTTTTATATCATTTTAAAAAATATTAGAAATAGTGTTAAGCTTACTCTTTTGTTTAAGGGAGTTATCATTATCATTATTTTAAAAATAGTTAGTGATTTATGTGGCTTTACAACTGTTGGTTTACTTTTAGAGTATGTCATTATGTATGGACCACTTGCTTTAATTGTAATCTTTCAACCGGAAATTAGAAATATTTTGGAGCAGTTAGGTCGTAATCAATTGTTAGGTCGTCATAAAGTACTTACTGTTGATGAAAGAGAACATTTAGTATATCAATTAACCCAAGCGATGGATTATTTAAGAAAAAATAAAATTGGTGCTTTAATCGTATTAGAGCGGGATATTAGTTTAGGTAATTATATAGATAAAGCTAAGAAACTTTATGCTGATTTATCAAGTGATTTGTTAATAGCAATATTCTATGAGGGTAATCCTTTACATGATGGAGGAGTTATTATTCAAGGAGATAGGATAACTTGTGCTGGAGCAGTATTTCCTACTAGTAGTAGTACTAAAATCAATAAAAGACTTGGTACAAGACATAGAGCAGCACTTGGTATTGCTGAAGAGACGGATGCTATTGCTTTAGTTGTTTCAGAAGAAACTGGACGTTTATCTGTTGCTATTAAAGGAGAGCTTTTCTATAACTTATCAATAGATGATGTTAGAATGATGTTAATAAATGAATTAAAGCCTAAGACTAGTAATGAGTACGATGAAGATGAAATAGAAGAGGAAGAGATATATGAAGAAGATAATTAGAGGTATTGGAAAGTTTTTTCGTCATATAGGTGCATTCTTTGATAAGTGGTTAATTACTCCTATTACTAAGTTAATTCTTAAAATTATAGATTTTTCTAAGAGTAATAGTAAAGGTTTAGAACGACTTATTGGAAAGAAACAAACCTTAATTGTAATAAGTTTAGTCTTGGCTTTAGCGGTTTTCTTTATTGTAGATAGTGAAGGTAATACAATGATTGATCAATATGCAGAGATTTTATATGATCAACCTGTTACAGCTACTTATAATGAAGAAGCTTATGTTGTTGAAGGATTACCTGATAGTGTTGATATAACATTAGTTGGTCAGAAAAGACATATCTTTTTAGCAAAACAATCTCCTAGTGGAGGAGTTACTGTTGATTTAACTGGTTTAAAGCCAGGGCAACATAAAGTAACACTTAAATATACACAACAATTAAAATCAATAGATTATAGACTTGATCCATCTACAGTTACAGTTACTATATATGATAAAGTTAGTGCTACTAAATCACTTACTTATGATGTATTACATCAAGATAATTTAGATACTAAATTAAATATAGATAATGTAGAACTTGATAGAAGTGAAGTAATAGTTAAAGGTGCTGAATATAAGCTTGATGAAGTTGCAACTGTTAGAGCATTAGTTGATGTTGATAATTTCCCTACACAAGAAGCTGGAGAAATTACTCTTGAAGATGTTCCTTTAGTTGCATATGATGCTAATGGTAAGACAGTAGATGTAGAAATAGTTCCTAAGACAGTGACTGCTAAAGTAACTGTATCTAGTCCATCTAAAAAATTACCTATTGAGATAGTTCCTAAGGGAGAGCTTGCTTTTGGTAAAGCGATTAAATCACTTAGTACTAATATAGATAGTGTTACTGTTTATGGTAGTGAAGAAGCTTTAGATAAATTAGATTCATTAGAAGTAGAAGTAGATGTTACAGGACTTTCTGATGATAAAGAATATACTGTTACTTTGAAACGTCCTAATGGGGTTACAGAGATAAGTGAGAAAACTATTACTGTTAATGTAACACTTGATGATTCTACAACTAGAGAAATTAATAATGTTTCAATTGCTACTGAGAACTTGGATACATCTAAATATAGAGTACAAGCTTTGTCGGAAGAAGATAGTAGAGTTACAGTAGTTGTTACTGGTAGTAAATCTATTATTGATAGTATAGATTCATCTACTATATATGCTTATGTTGATTTAGATGGCTTAGGTGTTGGAGAACATGAAGTAGAAGTTAAAGTTAGGGGAGACGATGTTAAACTTAACTATGCACCTAAGACTAAGAAAGTTAAAGTTAGAATTACTGCAAATAGTTAAAAAAGAGACTCATTTACTTGAATCTCTTTTTTAATCATGATGGTCTAAACGATCAAATAAAATACTTATATCAATTAGACCTGCAATTCCTATTATAATATAAACTAATCTTGCTAGTAGTTCATCACTACCTCCGAATAGAGTTGCAACTAAATCTAGTTCAAATAAACCTACTAATGCCCAGTTTATCGCTCCTATTATAATAAGAACTAAGCATATTTTTTTTAATGTTTCCATAATTCCTCCTCTTTTTATTTATTACATTCATATAATGGACTAATTTACATTTTTTATTCATGAATATTAATTTATTTTCTTTAATATAATTAATTAGAGAAAGTGAAGAGGTGAAAAATTTTGAAAAAATTAAGCTTATTCTTATTATTTATCGCTTGTTTTTTAGTTACTGGATGTGGGAAAAATAGTGAAAGTGATGTTTTAGCAGATTTAGATAAAAAAGTTAATGATGGTAAAGGTTATGTAATGACAGGAACACTGGAAGTTTTAAATAATGATGATATTTATAATTATGAAGTAGAAACTGCTTATAAGAAAGATGATTATTATAAGATAACACTTACTAATACTTCTAATAACCATGAACAAATAATTTTAAAGAACGATGATGGAGTTTTTGTATTAACACCTAGTTTAAATAAAAGTTTTAAGTTTCAAAGTGATTGGCCTTATAATAATTCACAAGTTTATTTATTACAATCTATAATAAGTGATTTAGAAAATGATGATAAGAGAACTTTTAAAAAAGATGATAAAGATTATGTGTTTACAAGTAATGTTAATTATCCTAATAATAGAAGTTTAGTTAGTCAAAAAGTTACATTTGATAAAGATTTAAAACTTAAAGAAGCAATTGTTTTAGATAGTGATGATGTTCCTAATATGACCTTAAAAGTAAAAGATATTGATTTTAGTCCTAGTTTTAAAAAAAATTACTTTGAAATAGATACGATAATGAGTACAGTTAGTACAGAAGAAGAGGCTGTAGAGACTAGTGCGATAGATGATGTTGTTTATCCTTTAGTACTTCCTGAAGGTACTAAACTTGCTAATGAAGAGAAAGTTGATATCTCTGGTGGAGAGAGAGTTATACTTACTTTTTCTGGGGAAAAACCATTTTTACTTGTAGAAGAGACTGTTAAGGCAATGGATGAATTTACGGTTATACCAACGATGGGTGAACCTGTTATGTTTATGGATAGTTTTGGAGTACTTTCTGATAATTCTATTAATTTTACAAGTGGTGGTATTAATTATTATTTAGTGAGTGATGTAATGAATCAAGATGAACTCTTAGAAGTTGCTAATTCTATAAACGTTTTACCGACAATGAAATAAGCACGAAAGTGTTTATTTTTTCTTTTGTTTATGGTATTATTAGAGATGTAACGAAAGGTAATGATGTATATGAAAAGAGATTATTTAAATAGTAAAAAGGGATTACCTAGTGAGGTTAAGAAAACTATTACAATAATAGTAGTTGCAGCGCTTTTATTAGTGGGAATGTATTTTTTAACTACGTTAATACTTAGTAAAGATACTGAAGAAGAAAAAGTTACAGAGAATGCTATTCAATATGATGAGATATTAGCAGGTGAATCTTTTAATCAAGGTGATGGAGAGTATTATGTAATATATTATGATTCTAGTGATCAGTATTCTACTATTAGTTCTTTAATAAGTTCTTATCAGTTAAATAATAGTGATACTAAACTATATAGTGTTGATCTATCTAATGGTATGAATAAGAAATATGTTACTGATGGAGATATTGTTACAGATGATGCTAGTAGTTTAAGAGTTAAAGCGAATACTTTACTTAAGTTTGAAGATGGTGAAGTTACAGAGATTATTACTGATACTAATAAAATTACAAGCTTTTTAAATAGTTAGTGTAAAATTATTTATCTTTTGAATATCTTATCTTTAGATATTCTTTTTTTTGTGATAAAATTAAAGCAGTGGGGTGATACTAATGTTTAAAAAGAAAAAGAATAATGATAAAGAAAATAATGTAGAAGATATTACTACTAAAGAAGAGATAGATGACAATAGTAATGTTAGAGAAATAATTGTAGAAAGAAGAAGTGGTTTTAATTTCTCTGAAGTTATTATTATCATGATAATTGCTATTATGTTTGGTTTTCTTTTAGGTAATATAGTTAATTTTGTAGTGTTTAGTGATTCATCTTCTAGTGGCGATGAGTTAGACGAATTAGTTTCTACTTATGATAATATCGTTAATAACTATTATGAAGATGTTGATAAAGAAGAACTTATAGATGCTGGAATACAAGGGATGATTAATTACTTAGATGATCCTTATGCAACATATTTTAGTGGAGATGCTAGTGATGACTTTAATGAAGAGCTAAGTGGTACTTATGAGGGGATTGGTATAGAAGTAATGCTTAAAGATGGAGTTGTTAGTGTAGGAAATGTCTTTGAAGATAGTCCTGCTAGTAAAGCAGGAGTAAAAGTTGGAGATATTGTTACTAAAGTAAATGATACTGATATTAATGGTAAGAGTTTAACAGAAGTAGTTAATATGATATCAGGTAGTGATAGTGGTAAAAGTTCTGAGTTGACTGTTACAAGAGATGGACAAGAACTTAGTTTTGAACTTCATAAAGGTACTATAGAGACTCCTGTAGTGAATAGTGAAATATATGAAAATAATGGTAAGAAGATTGGTTATATTAAGATAGAGATATTTAATAGTAATTCTTATAAGCAGTTTAATAAGACTTTAAAGAAGTTAGAGAAGAATAATATAGAAGGATTAGTTATAGATGTTAGAGATAATCCTGGAGGTTATTTATCTGAAGTTAAGAATATATTATCTTTATTTTTAAATAAGAAACAAGTGTTATATCAATTACAAACTAAGAATAAGACAGAGAAAGTTTATGGTACTAAGAAATCTATAGATAGAGATTATCCTGTTAGTGTGATTATTAATGATGAGAGTGCAAGTGCATCAGAAATACTTGCTAGTGCTTTTAAAGAAAGTTATGGTTCTCATATAGTGGGAATTAACTCTTATGGTAAAGGAACAGTACAGTCTGCAAGTGATTTAAATAGTGGAGATACTATTAAATATACAGTACAAAAATGGTTAACCCCTGATGGTAATTGGGTTAATGATAAGGGAGTTGTTCCTACAGATAGAGTTGAGACTGTATTACAAGATGGAGAGACTCTTACATATGATAATGATACAATGTTACAGACTGCTATTAGTGTGGTAAGCGAATAAAAATTCACTAGTTAACTATTGGATTTTTATTTTTAAAATATGTTAGCACTCTAACTTGACAAGTGCTAATTTTTGTTATATAATATGTGTGTGTAAGAAAGGAGATGTTTTATTATGTATCAAAATCCAAATGAAGAAAATGAGAATGTATTAGAAAAATATGGTCGTAATATAAATGAAGCGGTTAAAGCAGGTAAGATTGACCCTGTTATTGGTCGTGATGAAGAGATTCGTAGTATTACTCGTGTTTTATCTCGTCGTACTAAGAATAACCCTGTTTTAATTGGTGAACCTGGTGTTGGTAAAACTGCTATTGTTGAAGGACTTGCTCTTCGTATAGAACGTGGAGATGTTCCTGCTAGTCTTAAAAATAAAACTATTTGGGAACTTGATATGGCAAGTTTAGTTGCAGGTGCTAAATACCGTGGTGAGTTTGAAGAGAGACTTAAGAAAGTCTTAAATGAAATTAAGAAGAGTGAAGGCTCTATTATTATGTTTATCGATGAGATTCATATGATAGTAGGTACTGGTAATACTGAAGGAGCGATGGATACTTCTAATATCTTAAAACCAATGCTTGCTCGTGGAGAGATTCATGTTATTGGTGCTACTACTTTAAATGAATATCGTAAGTATATTGAGAAAGATGGGGCTTTGGAACGTCGTTTTCAAAAGATTATTGTTAAAGAACCTAGCGTAGAAGATACTATAACAATACTTCGTGGCCTTAAAGAAAAGTTTGAAATACATCATGGAGTTACTATTCATGATAAAGCACTAGTTGCCGCTGCAACTCTATCTAATCGTTATATTACTGATAGATATTTACCAGATAAAGCGATAGATTTAGTAGATGAAGCATGTGCTACTATTCGTGTACAAATGGACTCTGTTCCTAATGCACTTGATTCTTTAACTCGTAAGATTATGAGACTTGAGATTGAAAGACAAGCGATTAAGAAAGAGAAAGATCAGTTATCTATGAAACGTAAAGATGAAATAGATAAAGAACTTGGTGAATTAAAAGCTAAAGAGAAGGAATATAAAGAGGCTTGGGAAGAAGAGAAAAGTCTTAATGATAAGATTAATGATAAGAAAAGAGAAATTGAGAAGGCTCGCTTTGAGTTAGAACAAGCTGAAAATAAGTATGACTTAGAGAAAGCTGCTAAACTTCAACATGGTACTATTCCTAAGTTAGAGAAAGAACTTGAAGAGTTAAAAAATAAAGATGAAATGAAATTACTTAGTGATAATGTTACTGAAGAAGATATCGCTAGTGTTATTTCTAAGATGACTAATATTCCTTTAAGTAAGTTAGTTAGTAGCGAGAAAGAGAAACTTCTTAATCTTGAGAATAGTATGAAGAAAAGAGTAATGGGTCAAGATGAAGCCTTACATTTAGTAAGTGAAGCGATAATTAAATCTCGTAGTGGTATTAAAGACCCTAATAGACCTATTGGTTCATTCATCTTCTTAGGACCTACTGGTGTTGGTAAAACAGAAGTAGCACGTACTCTTGCTTATGAACTTTTTGATGATGAAAGACATATGGTTCGTATTGATATGAGTGAATATATGGAGAAGTTTAGTGTTAGTCGTTTAATTGGTTCTCCTCCAGGTTATGTTGGTTATGAAGAAGGGGGACAACTTACTGAGGCAGTTAGACGTAATCCATATAGTATAGTTTTATTTGATGAGATAGAGAAAGCTCATCCAGAGGTTTTAAACCTTTTACTACAAATACTAGATGATGGTAGAATAACTGATTCTAATGGTAGAACTGTTGACTTTAAAAATACTATTATCATTATGACATCTAACCTCGGTAGTGAATACATATTAGATGGTGATACTAGTAAAGTAATGGATGAAGTAAGAAGTCACTTTAGACCTGAATTTATTAACCGTGTAGATGAGATTATAGTCTTTAAGCCTCTTACTAAAGATGTTATCTATCAAATACTTGATAAGATTATCTCTGATATAGAGAAACGTCTATCTATGAATGATATTCATATTAAATTAACTGATAAGGCAAAAGACTATTTAGTTGATGCTGGTTATGATGTTAATTATGGTGCTAGACCTTTAAAACGTGAAGTTAGTAAGACTATTGAGAGCTTACTTGCTCATGAACTTGTTAAAGGTACTATTAAATATGGGGAGACTGTTACTTTTGATGTTAAAGATAATCATTTAATAATAGAAAAATAGGTGCTTAGGCATCTATTTTTTCTGTTATTACTACTAACTGCTTTCCTTTATCTTTCTTACTACAAGTAGTTAGTATTAATCTTTGTTTGTTAGTTTTATTTATTTCTATAGTTCCATCTTTAACTTGTTCTTCTATGTTAATTACTTTGTAGACTAGATTCTTGTTGTTATAGGTTAAATTAACAATATCATTTAATTCTAGTTTATCTAAATCATCGAAGAAAGCAATGTATCCTGGCCCAGAATGGGCTGCTAAGACTATTAGATTTATATCATCGTTTAAAATAGTAACATTCTCATCAACATTATTATGAGAACTGTTAATATCATAAATATCCTTAGATAAATTTAATTTATCTATTGTTAAAGTACCAATTATTTCATTATTTTCTTCTTTACTTACTGTACTAATATAACTAGTGTTAGTATTCCTTTCTAGATTTGTAGTACTAATACTTTTAATATCTTTCTCATTATCATATATTAATAGACAACTACCTAAATATATTGTTAGTAGTAAGATACTAACTAAACTTTTTCTTAACAATTAAGTATGTAGGTAATATTAAACTTAATAAGTGGTAGTTGTTATCTTCAGTACTTGTGTTTGGTACTTCTATTGATATTGTTTCTTTTGGTATTTCTTCCTTTTCTTTATAGTCATTTATTGTGTAATAATAATCTTTCTCTATATCATTTATAAAAATTTCAAAAGGTTTAATCTTGGTGTATCCTTCTGTAGTATTAGTTTGTACTATTTTATAATGACCATAAGGTAGAGTAATTTTAGCAAGACCATTTTGATCTGTAGTAATGCTTCTAACTAGATTGTTATCTTTATCATAGATTTCAAAAGTAATATTAGACTCTGTTTGCATAAGCTTACCATCACCATATAGTTTTTTGATAACTACTTCTTTTTCTATAACTTTATTTTCAATAGTTAATTCTATAGTAGGATTATCACCTGTAAATTTTATTTCATATACTTCATCATTAGGTAGATAACCTGTTCCTGTTTTAGTTTCTTTTAGATAATAAGTACCATAATCTAAATCAAAATCATTACTTGATAAAGTTGTTTCCATATTTTCATCTAAAGATATGTCAGTAATTTTTTCCATATTTTCATTATAAAGAGTAAATACTGTATCTTTTAGAGAAGCTTCTCCTTTACTTTCTGTTGTTCCTGTATCTTTATCAACCTTTTTAATATTTAATTTTAATTCATTAAAACAATATCTTACTTTAGCTTCTCTATTATTAGGATTTCCTATAGTTGCTAGATGTTGACTATTTGGATTATAGTAAAATAGTATAGAACTACTATAATTATAATATCTTGTAAATGTTTCTTCATAACATCCTTTTGACTTTTTAGTAACTGTAACTAGGTTGTTATTTATATCAACATCATTATTTGGTCTTGCAAAAAATTTTACAATATCATTAGTATCTTCAAAAGTCAAAGGCTTTCCTACTATTCCATAAAATGTTTGGTTATTGAAACTTGGCATGCTATAACTATTATTTATAGCACTATTAATAATATTAATTTCGTCATCATAAGCTGTTATTTTATTACCATTTAAGGTATCAGTGAAATAAAACTCATTATTAGGTTCAACTGTTTGCCAAATCATTAATTGGGTAACAGCATACCATTTAAAATCGTTTGAATGTCCACTATATCCATAACCAAATCCTATAATATCTCTTAATCTTTCTAATGTTTCATTATTAATGTCTGGTAGAGATGATACAGTTTCATAAGAATTATTACTAGGATTAAATTTAGTGAAAGGTTGTAAACAGTAAGCAAGTTTTCCATCACTTGTTCTTCGATATACTCTTGCTTTTTGATAATATTTTGTACCTGTGCTTTTATCGTAGCGTACCATATAAATATTATCAATATATTCTGCTTCATAGAATGAATCAGTACTTGCATTTACAATAGTTGTTGAACTTATTAAATAAATAAAACTTAGAGTTAAGAATAATAATATTTTTTTCATAAATTTCCTCCTTTTTTCTTAACGAGGCTTACTCTAGCATGGACTAAAAAAAGATGCAAATAGTGAATTTTGTAAATTTGGGGTAATTTTGGGGGTCAATTTTGAAAATTCCCTTAGTGAATTTTCAAAATTCGAGTTAAAAATCGCTTGAATTTACAAAATTCATATAAATTTTATTTTTTTTCATTTATAATAGAATTGGAGGTTAAGATATGGGTAAATTAATTGTGATTGAAGGTGTTAGTGATGGTGTTGGAAAGACTACTCAAGTTAAAGAGTTATATAAAAAATTAGTTGATTCAGGTAAGGAGGTAGTCTATCATCATTTTCCTAGTTATGGAAGTGTGGGAGCTAGTTTAGTAGAAGAATACTTAAAAGGTAATTTAGGTAAAAGAGAAGGTATTGGTCCTTATGCAATTAGTAGTTTTTATGCATTAGATAGATTTTATGCTTATCATATGGAATTAAAAGATGCTTTAAATAGTGGTAAGATAGTCTTGTTAGATAGATATACAACATCTAATTTAATCTATCAAGGGTCGCTATTTGAACGAGAAAAAAGAGATGAGTTCTTAAACTATATAACAGACTATGAATATAATAGACTCGGTCTTAAGAAACCTGATTTAGTTATCTTTTTAAAACTAGATAAGAACTTTGCTAGTACTCTTAGAAAAAATAGAGATACTGAAGGAGTAGAAGGAGATATTAATGAGAAAGATAATGCCTTTTTAGATAAAGTCTATGATAATAGTTTATATGTGGCAGATAAGTATAACTTTAAAATAATAGAGTGTAGTAAAGATGGGGTGTTACGTAGTATTGATGATATAAGTAGAGAGGTTTATAATATAGTTAGAAAAGAACTTGAGTTATAGAATTTTTTTCCTTATAATATAGAGAAAAGGAGATGCAATATGCAAAGTATAAACAAACTAATTAAAGATTTAAAAAAAGAGAGAATTATATATAAATTAGATGGTGATGATAGGGAATATTCTATTAATTTATTAAACTATCTTTTTAATATTCGTAAAATATATTCTAAGAGTGGTAGATTACGAGATAATGTTTCTCATATTTGGTTTAAAGATTTTTACTTATCTGGTGCTTTAGATGTTAATAATTGTTCTAAGGTAATAGTGTCTAGTAGTGATGATAATATTGAAAGTTTTAGTATATATGGTAATGAAGGTGTTGATATAGTACTTAATCTTTGTGATAAGCTTGGAAAAGAGAGTGCTCATGTTGTTATTGAAGACTCTCAGTATCTTCGTTATGGTCATGGTTTTTGTGACTTGGAAGTAAGAGATGCTAAAAAGATAGAAATATCTGGTGATAAATGTAATTTGAGAGATGTTGTTATTAGTAGTGATTCCTTAGAGGTGTATAGTAAAAATGTTAATATAAGAAGACTGAACTATATGGGGGATAAAGTTAATTTTAATGATTCTAATGGTAATATAAAAACAGTATCACTTAATGGTGTTTCTCTATTTAAAATAAATAATTGTAGTTTTGAAAGCAAAGATGCTAGTTTTGATATTGCTCTAACTCCTGTTATTAAAGATTCTGTTTGGCTGTTTGATTATCCTTTAAGATATAATAAAGGTACTATAGGAAATGAAGATAATGGTTTTATTTTAGATGATGATACTTTTAATAAGGATAAATGCATAGACTTAGAAAGGGCATATGTTAGTTATACCTTGTCTAAAGTGTTAGAAAAGATTGATTGTATAAATGAGTATAAGGAAAAAGAGTTTAATAATATACTTAATCAGGATATAGACGAAGTTAAGCAATATTTAGATAATTTGAAATCACAAAAATATGATTTTAGAAATGGGTTAGAAGATGTTAAGGTAAAAAGGTATTCTATTAATAAAAATAATTAGTCTTTTAAGACTAGTTTTTTTCTATTTATTAGCATATAATAGAGATAGTTTGAGAGGTGATATAATGACTGATTTAGAGATTGCTCATAATACTAAATTAGAAGATATTAAGACAATTGCTAGTAAGCTTAATCTTTCTTTAGATGATATAGAGATGTATGGGAAGAATAAAGCTAAGATAGTTAAAGATAAGGGAGAAACAAGTGGCAAAGTTATCTTGGTAACGGCAATTAATCCTACTCCTTATGGAGAAGGTAAGACTACTGCTAGTATTGGTCTTGCAGATGCTTTTAATAAGCTTAATAAGTCTATTTGTCTTGCTTTAAGAGAGCCTTCCTTAGGTCCTGTTTTTGGTATTAAAGGAGGGGCGGCTGGAGGAGGTTATAGTCAAGTTGTACCAATGGAAGATATTAATTTGCATTTTACAGGAGACTTTCATGCGATAACTTCTGCTAATAATTTGATTAGTGCAGCGATTTATAATCATATTGAACAAGGTAATAGTTTAGATATAAAGAAAGTAACTTTTAATCGTTGTTTAGATGTTAATGATAGGAGCCTAAGAGATGTTAAGTTAGAATTAAAAAGTGGTGAATATTTAGATCACTTTAATATAACAGCAGCGAGTGAAGTTATGGCTTTATTTTGTCTTGCTACTGATATAGATGATTTAAAAAATAGATTATCTAAGATAATAGTAGGTTTTAATAGTCAGGATGAACCTGTTTACGTTCATGATTTAAAATTAGAAGGTGCACTTACTGTTTTACTTAAAGATTCATTTAAACCTAATTTAGTACAGACTTTAGAAGGAACACCTGCTATTATTCATGGGGGACCTTTCGCTAATATTGCCCATGGTTGTAGTAGTATTACTTCTATTAAACTTGCTAGGAGTCTTTCTGATTACGTCATTACAGAAGCAGGTTTTGGTAGTGATTTAGGAGCTGAGAAGTTTTTTGATATAGTTTGTCCTACCGCTGGTATTACTCCTTCTACTATTGTTTTAGTGGTGACAGTTCGAGCTTTAAAGTATAATGGTAATGATTCATTAGAGTCTGGTATATGTAATATAGATGCTCATCTTAATCATTTAAAGAATTATAATGTACCTATAGTTGTTTGTCTTAATAAATTTAATGATGATAGTAATGAAGATATTAACTATATAAAAGACTATGTTAAAAAGCGTGGTTATATTTGTGAAGTAAGTGATGCTTATAGTGATGGCGGAGACGGTGCGATTGATCTTGCTAAAGCAGTTATTAAGTCGTGTGATGTGGAAAATAACTTTAAACCTTTAGTTGATAAAAGTGATAGTATTAAAGATAAAATAAATAAACTTAATAAGCTTGTTTATAACTCTAATTGTGTAGAATATAGTGAGGTAGCAGAAGAAAAGTTAAAACTTATAGATAAATTAGGCTTATCTCATCTTCCAATTTGTGTTGCGAAAACACAATATTCGATAAGTGATGATCCTAAACTGTTAGGATATCCTAAAGATAATATACTTCATGTAAGAGATTTAATTATAAATAGAGGAGCAGGTTTTATTACCATACTTTCTGGTAAAATTTATACAATGCCAGGACTACCTAAGAAGCCTAATTATGAAAATATAGATTTAGTAGATGGAGAGATAAAGGGGTTATTTTAATGAATAATATAAGTGTAGAAGATAAGATTAAAGTATTAGAACAATTATATGTTAAAGAAAAAGATGAAGAGAAGAAATTATTAATTTTATATCAAATAAAAAAATATAAGGAGTTATTAGATGTTAAATCAGAATTACAAAGAGAGAATAATTAATAGTATAAATATCTTTTGTAAAAATATTAATTGTTCAAGTTGTGGTGGTACTTATAGCTTTCAAACATTTACTTGTGAATACTGTGGTAGTTTTAACGAAACTTTAAAGAAAAGTTATGAGAGTATTTCTTCTCTTATTCCTAATTTAAACAAAGATAATATAGATAAAGAGATTACTTTGTACTTATATAAACTTATTAATAGTAGTGATATCTTTAATCATGCTTTAAAACAGTTTGATTTAACTAAAGACACTAAAAATATTATTAAGGAATTAGAAACTAAAGTAGAGTATAATGATTTAGATGTTAAGCTTTTAGAGTGTATTTTTAGTAGTGATATTTTTCTAGATGTAGATAATGTATTAAGAGATGTAATACTTAGAAATGTAATTTTAAGAAAAAATAATCTTAGTAAAGAATTAATAGAAAAAGTAATTAATCATTTAGTTCTTTCTGATACTAGAAAGATAAGTAAAGACAGTAGATTTTATGTGCGTGATTTAGGCGATAAAGTTGAGGGTTCTGCTTTTTATTATTATGTTTATCTAGATAGAGAAGTAATGGATAATTTTTATGATAAAGGAGATATTTCAATATTTTATGTTTTACCTCATGAGATGATGCATACATATAGAACATATTTAGAGAGTAAAGGGATGGTTAGTAGTATTTATGATGTTTTAGCTTTAAAAGAGATGTTACTTAGAGAATATAATCAGGATATCTATTTTAATGATAAAAACTATATTAAGAATCTTCATGAGTGTGAGGCAAATGTTTTTTCTTATTATGCTGGGACTAATTATTTAAGAAGTTTAGGCTTTGAAATAAGAGAAGAATCTGCATTAAAACTTTCGGGTGTTATTAATAATGATTTAACAAGATTAGATAATCCTTTAAGAGAAATTGAGGGAGAACTTGTTAATATTAATGATTTATTCGCTGACTTTATAAAAGATAAAATAACTTTGTTTCATAAGTATCCACAGTTACATTATGAATTTAAAGAAGAAGATGGATGTATTGTCTATAAGAGTAAAAATGAACTTGTAGATGAGATGATTTTTCAGAATAAAGATACTAATATGGAAGAGTTTTATCTTTCTTTGATAAAGAATGCTAATGATAGAGAAAGTATTAAAGATAAGAATGATACTTTGAAAAGTTAATGATATAAAAAGGAGTGATGATTATGTTGAAAATATATAATACAGATGTTACTAGTGGAGAATTTAGTAGAATAGATACCTATGAAGTAGGTAGTTGGGTTAATTTAGTTAATCCTACAGAAGTAGAGATAGATGAAGTGGTTAATGCTCTTGGTATTAAGAAGAATTTTATTATGAGTATAATCGATGATGATGAGAAACCTCGTATTGATGAGGAAGATGGGGTTAAGATGCTTCTTTTAGATGTACCTGTTTATGAGACTAAAAATAATATTAAAACTATTACAACACTTCCTATAGGTATTTTAGTTGTTAGGAATGATTATATTGTTACAGTTTGTTTACAGAAATATAGTATTATTGATGAGTTTACTAAAGGTAAGGTTAAAGAGTTTTATACTTATAAGAAAAGTAGATTTATAATTCAGATGATATATAAACTTGCACTACTTTATTTAAAGATGTTAAGAGAAATAGATAATAAAATAGAAGTAGCTGAATCTAATATTTTGAATGCTACTAAGAATCAAGAACTTTTAAATTTACTTTCTATTGAGAATAGTTTGACTTATATAATTACAGCTTTAAAGAGTAATGGAGTTGTCCTTGATAAGATATTAAAAGGTAATGTAATTGAACTTTATGAAGAAGATGAGGACTTATTAGAAGATGCAATTATTGAAAATAATCAGGCAATAGAGATGGCTGATTTATATAGAGGAATTTTATCTAGTACTACAGATACAGTAGCTACTATTATATCTAATAATCTTAATACTATTATGAAGTTCTTAGCTGGTATTACGATTGTATTTTCTATACCTACAATGGTGGCATCTTTTATGGGTATGAATGTTACTTTTGGTAAGTTTGCTGATAATCCTTATGCCTTTGTTTTACTACTTTTGTTATCACTTCTCTTATCACTTATAGTTGCTTTAATCTTAAAAAAGAAAAATATGTTATAAAAAAACTTCCCTTGGTGGAAGTTTTAATTAACTTGAGTATTAGTTTGTTCTTCTGTAGTTGGAGACTCTGGTGTTTGTGTTGGTTCTTCTGTAGTAGTATTTTCTCCTATATTTGTTGATAATGTAGGTTGTGTTTCTGTTACTACTATAGTACCGGTATAAATGCTATTATTATAGGTAATTGTGTACTGATAACTACCTGCTGTATTAACATTAACTTTGCTAAGGTCAATTAACATAGTTGCTTTTATATCATCGCTAAGGGGCTCTATTACATAATTACTAACATCAGTTGGTAGAGCAGTACCTACATTTATATTTATGGTTTTTAAAGTTATACTTTGTAAAGTGTTGTTTGTTACTTCTTTTTCTTTTACAATAATAATACCTTGATAAGCTTTCTTTTTATAAGTAACTGTATAATTATAAGTTCCAGCTTCAGTAACATTAACACCACTTGTATCAAGTTTTAAGTTAGCTAGTACTTCATCTGAGACAGCACTATCTAAGTAGTCAATTATCTTGACACTTAAAGGAGTGTTAACTTCAATAGTTAAATTTTTTAATTTTATGTCAACATCAGTTTCTTTACTTACTTGTTTTTGCTCAACTACTACTAATATTTTTTCTTCTACATTATTTGCTTGTAAGGAATTATACATTACTCCAGAAGAAATACAAAGAATTCCAAGTAAAGCAAGAGAACTGACAGTTATAATTCTAACATGTTTATCCATATATATATCATCCTTTACTCTTATAAACATTATAATCTAAGAGTTGTCTATTTACAAGTAAAAAAGTGATTACTTTACATATAATCACTTTTGATGGCTATTTTTATATCCATCTAGCCAATTATTAAATGAATCCCCTAGGCTACTTCCTATATCTTTTCCACCATCTATTATACTATTTATTAAATCTCCTATATTGTTATAGTTTTCTGTTCCGATTAAGTTTTCAATGCTTTCTAATACATTGTAATATGCTTCTACAGCACTACCTTTTATGTTTTCTACATCTTCTTGCCAATTAGGATTTATACTTTCAACTTTATTTGTAGTTTCTATAAGGTCATTTATAATTTTTTGTTGTGTTTCTTTATTTAAATCTGAAAATTTAGTATCTTGATATGTTTTTTCTCCTCTAATAAAATCAATGGCATCAATAAGATAATCACCATATACTTCATCTAATAGTTCAAAGTTTTCTGTATAGATTATGCTATCAATTTCTTCTCTTTCACTAGAAAAAGGATCTATTGTTTCATTATTATTTTCTGTTTCTTGTGTATTATTAGTATTTGTTGTATTTTTTTGTTCATTGTTATTTTCTGTTTCTGTTGTAACAATGTTTTCTGGTTCAGCATTATTTTCTTTACTAGAGCATCCTGTTGTTACTAGTACAAGAGAAAGGGAACCTATTGCTATCAATTTTTTTAAATGTTTTTTTATATCTATATTCATTTATTATCACCTAACTTTGTTCATAAATTGTTTTAACTTTGCATTTTTCTTTTAAAAATGGATTATATAATTTTCTATCAAAATGTTTATAATGACCAACTGGATTTAGATATTTATCTTTTTTATTGTAATCTTCACTAATTTGATATTTTCTATAGCCTAATACTTCGTCTGTTTTTGAGTCTTTATATTTCTTTTTATACTTTCTTATAAGATAGCCATCTTTTCTATAATAATAAGTTGCTTCTTTGTAGTTATCTACTTTAAATTTTTGTCTAGTAACTTCTTCAGTACTTTTATCTTTTATATAGTTATCATGTTTAGAGATAAGTCTTGTAAATATTTCTTTATTGTCGTGAAAACCATGAAATTTTTCATCTACATTTATATTATATAAACTTGTTTCTTTATCTTCATATATATTTGTTTTTTTTGTTTTATATTTTGTGTAATAATCATTTCCTAATGTTTTCCAAGTAGCTTCTTCTTTAAAGTCTTTTCCTTTTAGAGTGGAAGTAACATAATCTTTATTGATTTCTATATATAATAGTGTAGTTACTTTATCATTTGTTAATTCTAAGACAATATTATTTCTATCTATTAGTTTTACATTTCCATATATTAGAAAGACTTTTAAATGTCTTAAGATGTAGTCTTGAAATTTTTCATCTTTAGGAATATTTTGTAAGTCTTTAATAATATATTTAAGTTCATCTAATTCTTTAGGTTTTAGTTTTCTTTTTTTCTTTCTTTTAATATTGTCAATACTAAGATTAAACTTTCTAATATATTCTTCATTTAAATTTTGACTAATCATGTTTATTCTTGTTGCCATTAATAAATTGTAATTATTATTCATTTTTCATTTTCTCCTTTATCATATCTCCTTGGTAGAGATTTTTGGTACTCATTATTTTGTCTATTTCGTTTAAAATTGTAAACTTTTTAGTAAGCCAAGTAGGTTCTATTATGTCCTCTTGCTTGGGGTCTTCAGTTAAACGATGTATTACAATTTTAGGATTAAGATACTCTAGCTGCTTCACTACTATATTAACATATTCTTCTTTGGTTAGAATATGAAATTTATTTTTTTGATAATATTTTTCTAAAGGGGTGTCTTTTAATACTCCTAGCATATGTATCTTTATACCATCAATATTTAAGGCGTTTAGATGCTTAACTGTATCAATCATCATATCTTCTGTTTCATAGGGAAGACCATTAATGATATGAACAACGACATTGATATTTCTTTTCTTTAATCTTTTAACCATATTATCAAAATTATCTAGAGTAGAGCATCTATTAATAAGCTTACTTGTCTTTTCATGAATGGTTTGCAGACCTAATTCTACAATTAGATAAGTTCTTTTACTAATATCTTCTAGGTAATCTAGGCATTCATCTGTAATAGAATCACTTCTAGTAGCGATAGATAGGCCGATGCAATCATCTCTTTCTATAAATGGTTCAAAGCATTCTTTTAATCTTTTTAAGGGAGCATAAGTATTAGTATTCGCTTGGAAGTAAGCGATGAATTTGGCGTTAGGCCATTTTCTTTGCATCATTTCTTTTCCTTTTTCAAATTGGGTTATTAAATCTTCCTTAGGATTTCCTGCATATTCCCCACTACCTAGTTTAGAACAGTAAATACAACCACCAAAGCCTACTTTACCATCAATGTTAGGACAAGTAAAGTTAGCATTTAAACTTACTTTACAGACTTTAGAATTAAACTTTTCTTTATAATAATAAGTTAGACTGTGATATCTTTTATTATCACTTGTATATTTAAATTTATTTTCCATATTCTACTCCTAATAGTTGTAAGTACTTGGCTAATTTATATTCTTTAGAAAAAACTTTACTTAGTTTTTTAGGATTCTTACCATTTTCTAAATGACTTAAGAAAAATAATATTAAAGTTTTAGAGTTAATCTTTTTAGTTAGAGATTTTATATTTCTTATAGTCTTTTTATCTAATGCTTCTTCTATTTCTATTTTTTTACTTAGTTCTCTTATAAAGCTCTTAAAACTGTAAATTTTACTTTCATCTAATTTAAATGTTTTTCCTAGTTGTTCTATTGATGATAAGAATTGTTTCTCAGTAGTATCTAATAAAATATCTTTATTATTAATATAATACTTATTAATAGTATTCTTTCTAAAAGTAAATTTATTACCATCTAGCTTCTTAAAAGCTTTTAGAGTGTCATTGTAACCTAATTTGGCATTTATTTTAGCTGCTTCTTCATTAAAGTTTAAGAAGAAAGAAATGTTATTTCTAGGTTTTATTATAATACTATCTATTTGTTTATTAACTTTTTTCTTAAAGCCTGGGGCTTTTAAATCAACAATTATTAGAGATTCTGCTCCTAGTTCAATGGCAAGTTCTATAGGTAAGTTATCATAATAGCCACCATCTATATATTTATCTCCATCTATTTCTTTCATTTTAAAAGCAGGAAAACAGGTAGCGGAAGCCATGAGATAGTCAATTAACTTATCTTCAGGTATAGTATCTTTAGTTAAGATTAAAGGCTTTTTAGTAGTAAAGTTATAGGTGATTAGTCCAAAATCAATTTTACTATTATAAAATTTTCTCTTATTAACAGACTCTTCTAGAATAGTTTCTATCTTTTTAATATCCATACCACCATTTTTGATAAAATTACTACCAAATAGTTTAAGAATATCTATTTCTTTATTGGATTTAGGTAGTTTATTAAAAAGATACTCTAGATTTATTCTTTTCCATATTCTTTTTGCTTTAAAATAAGAATTTTCACACATGAAGATGCCATTTAAGGCACCAATAGATGTTCCTGTTACAATATCATACTTAATATGTAGTTCTCTTAAGGCTTTCCAGACACCTAATTGGTAACTTCCTTTAGCACCTCCACCAGATAAGACAACTGCTGTTTTCAAATACATCACGTCCTTCAAGAGCTTATTATATCATAGTTTAAAAGATTTAAAAACTATGTTATACTTTTATTAGAAAGTAGTGTGGTTTAATGACAAAGAAAAGAAAATTAAAATTAAAAAGTAGTGCTAGAAAGCCTTTAATAGTAATTGGAGCGATAGTTTTAGTTATAATCATTATTTTAGCATTTTATTTTAATAGAATAGGAGAACTTAAGAATCTAGGATATAGTGAAGAAGCAGCGAAGAGTATTATCTTTAAGTTTAAGTATTCTTATATTATGGATATAGGAGAGAATAAGACTTTAAATGCAGCCTTTGAAAGTGATGATTATATTGAAGATAATCTTGATAATTATGCTAAAATTGATTATGAAAATCAGAAACATTTAATCAGTAATATAAATAAATTATTAGATAAAGATTATAGTGTTAATGAAGTTAATTTGATTATTTCTAAAGGTGATGATGAGTCAGTTAGTGAGTTTGCAAAAAGAGATAAAGTTAAGTATATAGAAGAGTTTTTATCTGTTGATTTTGCAAAGCTTGAGAATTTAGATAGATATGTAGAATATCAAGATAAAGAGAATGATGATGCCAAGACTACTGTTTTATATGTCAATATGGATTTTGATAAAGAAGACTATGTAGATCCTTTAGTTATAGATGATTTTGATGATTATGTACTTGTTAATAAGCATAGACAGTTAAGTAGTGAGTATGTTCCAGATGATTTAGTTACTATTGATGAAGAGTATGTTAAAGCGGATGGAGAGATACAAATAGAAAGAAATGTAGCGAAAGCTTTCTATGATATGGCAGAAGCGGCCAGTAAAGATGGAATGGAATTAATGGTTAGTTCTGGGTATAGAAGTTATAAAGATCAAGAAGAGATTACTAATACATATTTAGAGCTTTATGGACAAAATTATGTTGATAATTATGTTGCAAAACCTGGTTTTTCTGAACATCAAACAGCAATGAGTTTAGATATTGCTAGTAAATCTGTTAATACTTTTGTTAATAGTGATGAATATAGTTGGATGATGGATAATGCTTATAAGTATGGATTTATACTTAGATATCCTAGAAGTAAAGAAGATATTACGGGATATAAGTGTGAGGCTTGGCATTATAGATATGTAGGTAAAAAGATTGCTAAGTATATAAAAGAGAATAATATTACTTATGATGAGTATTATGTAATGTTTTTAGATGATTAAAGATTGTTAATTAGAAAAAGTTATGTTAATATATAGATAACAAAAAATAGAGAGAAGGTAAAAAAATGAGGAAACTTTGTTTACAGCTTGTTACCTGGGGGGGGGCAGTTTAATAGTAATTTAGTTACTTTCTTTCATTATGACATAAGAGCAGGATAGAGATATTCTGTTCTTTTTTGTGATTTAATGGGAGGAGTAATTAATAATGAAAGATAAGAGAAATAAAAAAGTAATGGTAATAATTATAAGTATATTAATAGTATTGATTTTACTACTAGCATTAACTTATGCTTATTTTACTACAGAGTTATTTGGTAGTGAAGAGATAGTGAAAGTAGGAACATTAGATTTAGTATTAGATGAGACAAGTGAAGGGATAAGTTTAGATAATGCTATAGGTATAAGCGATAGTGAAGGATTATCTTTAGATGGTTCTACTTTTGAATTAAGAAATAATGGTAATAAGGCCATAGATTATACAATTTATTTAGATGATAATACTATAAGTGATACTGATACTAGAATTGATGATATGTACTTAAAGTATAATTTAATTAAAAATGGAGAAAGCGATGGTGCTTATTTACTTACAACTATAGGAAGCAATCCTAATAGAATATTAGATGCTGGAACAATAGAAGGCGGAGAGACTAATAAGTATAATTTAAAACTATGGATAACAGATGAGGTAGATGGGAATTATTCGGGACAAGTCTTTAGTGGTAAGTTAAGAGTAGAAGTAAGTCAAGATAAACCTGAAGGAGTAGATGTTTTACTTGCTAAAGCGAATGATCCTAGTAATAATGATTATAATAATAGTAGTGTAGAAGAACAAAAGGAAATGTATGTGTTTAATCATAGTGAGACTTATCAAACAGAAGCTTTAACTGATTATCGTTATATTGGAAGTAATCCTAATAATTATGTTATCTTTAATGATGAGGTATGGAGAATAATAGGAGTGTTTCCAGTAGTTAATGCTAAAGGAAAGACAGAAAATAGAATAAAGATTATAAGAGATGAGTCCATTGGCGGCTATTCTTGGGATAATAAAGATATAAGTACAGGTGCAGAAAATAATAATGGTAAAAATGACTGGACTGATGCAAGACTTATGAAGTTGTTAAATGGAGGTTATGAAAATGAAGAGGTTGGAGGCAGTTTATACTATAATAGAGGTAGTGGTACTTGTTATAGCGGTTCAAATAATGGGACAGTTAGTTGTGACTTTAGTGAAAACGGTTTAAGTGATGAAGCGAAAAGTATGATTAGTAAAGTAGTATGGTATTTAGGGGGAAAAGATAGTAGAACTACAAGTAACACAGGAGAAGATGATTATATTTTAGAACGAGGTAATCAAGTTACTTCTAATAGACCTTTATCATGGTTAGGAGAGGTTGGTTTAATTTATATAGGTGATTATTCTTTTACTTTTGCCAATGGTGTTAGTGATACTTGTTATAATACAGTAGTGAGTTGTAATTCTTCTGAAAGTTCTAATAGTTGGTTATATAAGGGATATCGAATGACTCTTACTCATCGTCAATATACATATACAGATGTTTTTATGATTGATGGTAATGGTACTATGCGTTTTTCTTCTGTGAGTAATACCATTGGAGTACAACCAACTCTTTACTTAAATAGCAATATTAAAATAACTAGTGGAGATGGAAGTAGTGAAAGTCCATATAGATTAGCCGTTTAGTCTTGAATTTGAGTTATAGATATTTTGTGTTTATAACTCTTTTAATTTTAAATTTATTATGTTAAAATTAAAGAGAATAAAAGGACGGGTGATATTATGTATCCACTAGGTAAACAGTTTGAAATAGATGTTAGTAAAGCTAAGAGTGATGATAAATGTATATATAAAGGTAAACATTATCGTATTACTGTTTTAAGTGAGAGACTTGTTAGACTTGAATATAGTCCTAGTGGTGTTTTTGTAGATGTTCCTAGTCAATTTGCTATAAATCGTTATTTTAATTTTCCAGAGTTTCAAACTAAACAAGATGCAAAGTTTTTAGAGATTACTACTAAATATTTTAAATTAACTTATGTAAAAGAGACTCCTTTTACTGGTACTAAGGTAGATCCCATGAAGAATTTAAAAATTACTTTATTCATGGGTGGCCGTGAAAATGATAGAGATTGGTATTATGGTCATCCTGAAGTCCGTAATCTTGGTGGGAATATGATTAGTGAAGATGTTAATACTCCTAAAGCTTTAAGAAGGGGGTTATATTCACTTGAAGGTTTCGCTAGTATTGATGATAGTAGTAGTCTTTTATTTAATCCTGATGGTACTCTTGAAAATCGTGAAAAAGGTAGTATTGATATATATGTTTTTATGTATAAAGATGATTTTGAACTTGCTATGAAAGATTACTTTAAACTTACAGGAAATCCTGAACTTATACCTAGATATGCTTTAGGTAATTGGTGGAGTCGTAATACTACTTATAATGAAGAGAGCCTTAAAGAAATTATTACTGATTTTGAAAGACGTAATGTACCTTTAGCAGTCTTCTTATTAGATAAAGATTGGCATTATCGTAATGTGGGAAATGCTAAAGATTTACATACTGGTTTTACTTTTAATAAAGAGTTATTTCCTAATCCAAGTGAGATTTCTAAATTTTTACATGATCATAATATAAGACTTGGTCTAGAAATAGATCCTAGTGAAGGACTTTATCCTCATGAAACTTATTATGCTCAAGCTTGTTCTTATCT
>CALVIS010000001.1 GCA_944331805.1 uncultured Bacilli bacterium | reverse complement strand
TCGGCCTTACGTTGCAAGCAACGGGGAATTAAACCCTAGACTAATAACCATACACTGTATGCTTATTAGTTATTAAATTTAAGAGTAGGATATTTATTATATTTGCCAGAAATTTGTAGTAAGGAACAAATTAATTATTTGGAGAATGTTTTGGCCTTCTATAAAGAAGAAGAGAAAAATAAATATATTGAAATTGCAATTTATTCTAAAGAACCTCTTTATTATAATCATAAAAAATATAGAGATTTGTATATTGAGGACGAAATTGATATTTTAGAAGGAAAAAAGAAAAATGAAACTTTAGTTACAGAGCTTTTAGAAGAAGAACTTGCAAGGCAAAAAGAGATAATTGAATCTAAAAAGAAGTGATTTATATGCAAGATAAATATCATTTAAGAAAAGAGCAAAATTTATTTTTGGCAAAAGAAGAGTTAGTTTCTAATATTTATAATAGTGCTAGACTTGAAGGAATTAATATAACTTATGAAGATACTAAGAAAGTTTTAGAAGGAGTAAATGTACCTAGTTTAAGATTAGATGAAATAAATTGTATTTTAAATCTGAGGGAGGCTTGGAATTTTTCATGTTCTAATATAGATGCTGATACTACTCTTGATTTTATATGTAAAGTAAATTTTTTTGTATCAAGGAATGAATCTTTAGAGTGGGGTGTTTTAAGGACTGGTAAAGTTGGTATAAACGGAGTAGATTATATTCCTGATATTCCAGAAAGAGAAGATGTAATTACTAATATAGAAACTATTTTAAAAGAAGAAAATATTACTAAAAGAAGTTTGAATCTTATGCTCTATCTAATGAGAAGCCAACTATTTTGGGATGGTAATAAAAGAACTGCTATGATAGTTGCTAATAAACTCCTTATAAGTAATGGTTGTGGTATTATTTCTATTAAAGAAGATGATATCAATGAATTTAATAGACTATTAACGGAATATTACAATACTGGTAACAAAGACAAAATCATCTCTTTTCTATATGATAAGTGTATATTTGGTTTAGAAATAAATTAAGTTATTAGAGTTTTATTTCTGTGGAGGTGTTGTTTACAATGGATTTACTAAAAATAATCGATGAAAATGGAACTGAAATTTATAAACAAAAATATATTCCTTTAAGAGTACATCTTGAAGGTTATAAAGAGTTTGCGGATAAGTTTAAAATTCCTATTTCTCTTACTAGTAATGAAGCAGCGGCTACTGGGTTAATTAGTAGAGGATATATTTCTATGGAAAATTTGATAGTAGCATATAAAACTACAGGATGTATTTTATATTTACCTAAAGATTTATCAGATGAACAAATAGAGTATGTTGAAGAGAAGTTGCCTTATTTTCGTAATTTAGAAAGTGATAATAAATTATTTAATGTAGGAATTTATTCAGAAGAGCCTCTTTATTATAATAATAAGAAGTATAGAAACTTATTAATGGAATCGAAAATAAATGGGGAAGGACATATAAGAGAATTAACAACTGATTTATTGATAGAAGAACTAAAGAAACAAAAAGGTAAAACTTTATAAAAAAGATAATGTATAGGATAGTTACCATGCATTATCTTTTTTTAAAATATAAGAGTCTTTAATATTCTTTGGGTATTTCTAAAATTATACTTTGCTACATCTTTTAACTTTTCTTCACCATATTTATTAACTAATTCTTCACCAACTTTATCAACTTCACTTCCTGCTCCTTTAGGAAGAGGTAGAGAAACTTCATCACATAATTTATCAAACTCTTTTAAAAATATATATCTACTAATAATAGAGGCAGCTCCAACTGCTAGATTCTTATCTTCTGCCTTTTGAACAAAAGTAATACCTCTTTGAATATTAGGAACATCTTTAATATAATCGTAATATCTAGCTTCTCTTGCAAATTCATCAACAATAATATAATCAACTTCTGGTTTTAATTCTGTCATTATCTGATAAAGTACTTTATTATGCATAATGGCTTTAATCTTGTTCATATTAATATCTTTACTATATTTTTCATTATATTCTTTATTAGTTAAAATTAAACTACGATAAGGAATCTTTTTAATAAGTTCAGGGGTTACTTTTAAAATAAAATCATCAGTTAGTTTTTTAGAATCTCTTATTCCTAAATCTTCTAAGTATTTTACATTTTCTTTACTTACATATGTTGCAGTTACAACAATAGGACCAAAATAATCTCCTGTTCCGACTTCATCACTACCAACAGATGAACAGTTATGATATATAGAATCCTTTTCTTTTTGTTTTTCTTTTTCTTCTTTTGTGTTAGATAGAAAAGTTCCCCACATCGCTGCATCTACATCAGCACTAGTCCCTTGAAACATAACTTTACCAGACTCATACATCGTAATAACAGTATCTTCATCTTTCGCTTGAAAGACGACATAAGGAATCTTTTTATCTCGCATTTTATCCTTATAATACTCTATCATTTTTTGTTTAACTTCATCATTTACTTTTATAACAACGTTCATACTTTACACCTCTTACAAAATATTATAGCATAGTTTTAAAATATAGTTTATAATAAATATAGAAGGAGTGTGGTTTTATGAGCCCAAATATATTTAGTGTTATTATCATTCTTCTAATACTAGCCTGTGGTGTTATTGGAAGTAGAAGGGGAATACTTAAAGAAATTGTTATAATTGTAGGGACAATAGTAGTATTTGTATTATCATTTTTATTAAAAGATGTAGTAGCATCTCTTTTCTGTCAAAACTTACCATTCTTTAATTTTAGAATACCTTTAGGTAATTTAGTAAGCTTAAATATTATATTCTATCAATTAATAGCATTTTTAATATTAGTAATTTTATTTAGATTAATACTTCAAATATTAGTTGATGTTACAGGAATATTTAATAAAATTATTAATGCTACTATAATATTAGCTTTACCTAATAAACTATTAGGATTTATTGTAGGACTATTAGAAGGTTATATACTAATGTTTATAATATTAAATGTAGTCGCTATACCTATGAGTGGAAGTGAACTATTTATGTCTTCAGGTGTTAGACAGTTTATTGTTAATGATACACCAGTACTTAAAGATTCAATTGGTGGTTTAAACTATGCTATTGAAGATGTACTTAGCTTATCTAGTAAAGATGATAGAAATACTAATGATTTAAAAGTAATTGATATTATGTTAAAATATGATGTAGTTACAACTGATTTTATGGATGATGTTAAATCTACTGGTAAACTAGATGAAATATCAGGCCTTGATAGTGTAATAGATAAATATAGGGAGGAATAGTTATGAATTATTTAGAAAATGTTAGTGATTTTGAAAAATTAATTAAAGAAGGAGATGTCTTAGTAGATTTCTTTGCTACTTGGTGTGGACCTTGTAAGATGTTAAGTCCAGTATTAGAAGAAATAGCCGAGAAGTTTCCAAGAATAAAAGTAGTAAAAGTAGATATTGATCAGTTTGATGACTTAACAAGAGCTCATGGTATTATGAGTGTACCTACTATAGAAGTTTATAGAAATGGAACTTTAGTAAAAAAAGAAGTAGGTTACCATAATCTAGATGAAATAGTATCTTGGTTACCAAGGGACTAGTAAAAACTAGTCTTTTTTCTTTAATGCAACCAAAAATTTACATAAATTAACTAAAAATTGGTAGGCCGCAACCAAATTTTTTGATAAATTCTAAACAGAGGTGAGAAAAATGAATTTTGCTAGTAATTTGCAAAAGTTAAGAAAAAGAGAAAATATGTCTCAAGAAGCATTAGCTGAAAAATTAGATGTTACAAGACAATCTGTATCTAAATGGGAAAGTGGAGCGAGTTATCCAGAGATGGATAAATTAATTTCTATTTGTAAGATATTTAATGTAGATATGGATACCTTAGTAAATGGAGATGTTTTAGATGAGAAAAAACAAGATAAAGAGACTACTATTAATACTAAAGATTTATTAGATAAGTTTAATACTTTAATGAAAAAGATAGTATGTCTATTTGAGAGTATGAGCTTTAAAGAGATAATAGAGTTTTTAGTAACAGTATTTCTTTTAATAATTATTATTTTAATAGGGACTATACCTAAAGATATTATAGA
Source organism: uncultured Bacilli bacterium (assembly GCA_944331805.1). Taxonomy (GTDB): domain Bacteria; phylum Bacillota_I; class Bacilli_A; order RF39; family UBA660; genus Onthousia. The sequence goes on along the minus strand of CALVIS010000001.1, from coordinate 55,304 downwards.
GAATCTAATAGGAGATGGTCTTTTATATGATATTGCATATGTTGGTCCTACTTTAGATACTATATTTTGTTTAATAGTAGATATCTTATATAGTGTATTTGCTATAGTAGTATTTATCTATGTATTAAAAATTAAATACTTAGATAGAATTAAAATTAAAGAAGAAACTAGCAAAGAGATTGTAGTAAAAGAAAAAGAGAAAAGAGTAGAAGAAGTGGGGGAAGTTATTATTAAAGATAATACTGGTAGTAATTCTTTAACAAGAACACTTGCTAAGATAATTATTTATATAATTAAGTTCTTTGTAGTATTATTTCTTTTCGCTCCCCTAATTTGTATTGTAGTACTTGCCGTAATGTTAGGTTTTGAAGTGTTATTTGTCTTTAAAGGACTTCCTTTAATAGGAATACTTTTATGGACAATAGCAGGACTTATTATTACTTCATTATGTTTTGAAGTACCACTTAATTTTGTTATTAATCATAAGAATAACTATAAAAGAGTAATGCTTACACTACTTATATCTCTAATAATAATTATTATAGGATCTATTATCTTTGCTTTCGAGTTCTTCTCTATTACTTATGTAGATAGTCTACCTAAAGATGTAAAGACTAAAGAAATTACGGAAACACTTCCTATGACAAGTGATTTTAAAACTATAGGATATTATCATAATGATATAGATTATGTAGTAGATGATACCTTAACAGATGAAATAGAGGTAGATGTTACTTATTATGATTACTTAATAAATAATAATATAGAGATAGAAGTACATAATAATAACTTATTAGTATATAAAGAAAGCCCTAATGAAGTTAGTTTTAAAGATATATTAGATATAATAAGTAATGATATTAAAGATGGTAAGATCTATAATTATGATAGGTTAAATGAATATAAAGTTACTATTAAGACTAGTAGTAATAATATTAATATAATAAAAAATAATAATAAAGAATTCTTTAACGAAAATAATTCCTAATTATGTTTAGGAATTATTTTTTCATGTTTATAGTTTATTGTTACTGAGTTAGAGATACTATCTAATACCTCTTTAGTAGTCTCTATTATATAAGTACAGTTTTCTTCGTATAATTTATTTTTAATAATACTATCTTTAAGTAAATAGTTAATTTCTTTTTCTTTAGAATAATTAAAAGTAATAGATGCTTCCATTCCTTTAATTAACTCTATTAAAGTAGATTTATTAATAACTTCTTTACAAGTATTAGAATAGGCTCTAATAAGACCTCCTGGTCCTAATTTAATACCTCCAAAGTATCTTATTACTACAACTAAAACATTTACTAAATCATTGCCTTCAATAACATTTAGAATAGGTATACCTGCTGTTTTATTAGGCTCTCCATCATCACTAAATCCTTTATCATTAATTAGTTTAAAAGCATAACAGTAGTGAGTAGCATTCTTATATTCTTCTTTAAGTTTAGTTAAATTATCTTTAACATCATCAAGAGATTCTATAGGTATAATAACTCCTATAAATTTAGAATTTTTAATAGTTATTTCATATATTTCTTTATTTATAATACTTTTCATAATTAGTTCCTTTCTATATTTAAGTTTACAGTAAATAGCTATAAAATACAAATAATGTGTTCATTTTTTATTGACTAATATTATCTATTATGATACGTTGTAAATAGAAGAGTCGATGTATAAAAGATGGGGAAAGGAGAGAAATGAAATTCTTGAAAAAAATATGAATTTTATAAATTGAGGTTGTTTTTTAGGGTGAATTTTGTATTTTCATCTAGTGAATTTACTAAATTGGCCCTTGATTAAACAGTGAATTTTGAAAATTACCTTTTTGCAATGATTTTTAGAGCATGCTATAAATATTGCAGAGAGGAGGAATTTATGAGAAAAATTAGGGAAAGAAATATTCCTAAGAATGTCTCTAATGAAAAGATTAGGGATTATATGATATCTAATAACTTTGTCTACGAAGCGACTCTTGATGGTGTTTTTAAAGCCATTATGGGAGGTTGTCTTTTATATTTAGGAGATATAATATCTAAATTAACCGGTCTTGATAAAGATTTTATTATTAAAAACTTTAAAGAACAGAATGGTGAACATAAAATAGCGAATGCTCTAGAAAGAAAAAAAGTCTCAGATTTTATATTAAAGTTGTTCGGAAATTAAAAATGTGGTACAATTTAAGTGCTAGATATGAAAGAAGGAAATTAGAAAGTAGCCTTTATGGAGTAACTTTAATTCATATCTAGCAATTTGAATTTCCTAAGTTATTCCATAAAGGCTATTTTAGTGGAATAAAAATGGGAAAAGAGCAGTATTCAGAAGAAAGATTAAGCAAGTTAAATTATACAAAGTTTGTACGATTATTAGGAGTTGGAAGAGTAATATTTTATGCAATGATAAGAACAATTCAAAAAGAATTAAATAAAAAGCATAAAAATAAAAGAGGAAGAACACCTAAATATGGTGCTAGAGAAATGGTTATAATATTTCTTTTATACATAAAGCAATATAATGCAATGGAAGATTATGCTTTTGAATGGGGTGTATCTAAAAGTGTAATATGTGAATATATACATTTTGTATTAGATACACTTTTAAAAGATAGAAATTTTACTCTTATGGGTTCTAAATGCACAAAAAATGAAAATTCTGAAAACAGATTACTAGATGTTACAGAAATCAGAATTCAAAGACCAAAATACAATCAAAAAAGTAAATATTCTGGTAAAAAGAAATATCATACAATGAAAATTCAAATTATTAAAGGAACAGATACAGGCTTTATTTATGAAATACAGATTGGATTAGGTGCAGAGCATGATTTTCACCTTTTTAAGAGGACATTTGAAGGAACTCCCGAAAATGTTACTTACACAGCAGATTTAGGATATGTTGGAATAAATAAGATTCACAATAATAGTAAAATTCCTAAAAAGAAAAGTAAAAATCATCCTCTTACTGAAGATGATATAAACTATAATAAGGAGATTGGCTCGACTAGAATATTTATTGAACATACTAATGGTTGGATTAAAAGGTTTAAGATACTTAGTACTAAATTTAGAAATAATTTAAATTTTTTTGCACCATTTTCTGTTTTGATTTGTGCATTGTATAACTTTTATATTGCTTAATTTAATTTCCGAACAACTCTATTTAAATTACCAGGGTTTATTATTAACTTAGAGTGTAATCGTGGATACTGGGATGGCCTAATAGAGAGAAATGATGCTTATTTTGGAAAACTAAAAGGTGAATTATTAAGTAAAGGAGAAGAATATAGTAAAAAAAATAAAAGTAATACAGATTAATTTTGATATATTTAATAACTTTGAAGAATGTTTAGGAAAAGAAAATATATCTAAATTTTATATGAAGAATAATGAAAATATAATAGAAACTAAAACAAGTGAAAAGATACATATAGATATGATGAAAAGTTATAACAAATATCTTAATGGAGAAGAGCTAACTAAACTAGACAAAGAATTAGTAATATTAATGTTAGATGATTATCTAGAAATTAAAAAAATAGCGGAAGGAGACGATGAATTAATGGAAGTTGCTGATAAATTATATGAACTAACAGATAACATTGATAATATAGGACTATATGATCCTGAGAAAAGAAGAAAAGAAGAAGAAGCATTAAAAATAGAATATCATAGTAATATTGCTAGAGAAGAAGGTGTTAGTAATGAGAAAAAGTCTATTGCTAAGAATCTTCTTAATATAGGTATGCCTATAAAAGATATAGTTAAAGCGACAGGACTTTCTAAAAGTCAAATAAGAAATTTAGTTTAATAATAAGTTTAAGTTGAAGCTATAAATATTTTGGTTTATAACTTTTTCTTTTGGTTATACTAAGTATAGGTTATTTACTCTTAATAATGTTTGTGATAGAATACTTCATATAGATGGAGGGATTATATGTTTCGTAAAAATAATAAAAGTGATGAATTAGATTATAAAGCTATTAATAGATTCTTTTATACTTCTAATAACTTATTAAAGTTTGTTCTTGCTTTAGTTATTATACTTGCTATACTTCTTGCAACTTACTTAATTAAGGAATGGAATATTCTTGGTATAATTGGTACTATTTTATCAGTTATATCTCCTGTTTTTATAGGCTTTGTTATCGCCTGGCTACTTGATCCTTTAGCAACTAAGTTTTCTCATAAAATGCCTAGAGTTTTAGCATGTATCCTAACTTATTTAATCATCTTTGGTGGTATTATTTTAATTCTTGTTTTGACTATTCCTACATTTTCAAGTGGGGTTACTGATATAGTTTCAGTTGTTCCTGATATCGTTGATAATGCCCAAGATTTTGCAAGCGATATGTTAGAGAAATTTGGTGATAGTAGTCAAATTGAAAACTATAAAAATACTATGCTTGATAAGATAGAAAATGTAGGAACTAATCTTGCAAGTAGTCTACCTAATACTATTTGGAACTTTGGTAGAGGAGTTATTAGTGGTGCGACTAATATTATTTTAGGTATTATGATAGGTTTCTATTTACTATTTGATTTTCGTAAATTTCAGGGACATTTACTTAGTATTATGCCTAAAAGTTGGCATAAGAATGCTAAAGACTTGATGAGACGTATAAATGGTAAACTTAGAAGTTATGTTGGGGGAGTACTTTTAATAATGGTACTAGTCTTTATTACTCAGTCTATTGGCTTTTCTTTAGCCGGACTTTCCGCTCCATTCCTTTTCGCTTTGTTCTGTGCTATTACCGATGTAATACCATATATTGGTCCATGGATTGGTGGTGCTCCAGCAGTAATCGTTGGCTTTACCATTGATCCGATGGTAGGAGTATTCTGCTTAGTTTCAGTTGTAGTTTGCCAGTTACTTGAAAATAACTTCTATCAACCTCTAATTATGGGCAAGACTATGAAATTACATCCTGTTACAATTATGCTTGGACTCTTGCTTTTTAACTATTTCTTTGGTATGATAGGAATGATAGTTGCAACACCTGTAATCGCTACAATTAAGATAATTTTTGAATTTATTATGGAGCATTCTAGTATAGGTGAAGCGTTTAATAATTATCAAGAAAATAATAAGAAAACTACGAAGGAAAAGAGTACAAAAGAGAGTCTTATAGAAGAGAGTTAATGGTAGGTGAGAATTAACTAAGACTCTTTTGGAAAGCTAGTTCTAGAGTTTTGTAGGGATGACCTTTATCAAAATTAAGACCAAAGTAGGATGGTAACGTGTATTATACACTCCTACAGTGGTCTTTTTTATGTAATTTTAGGAGTTGGTTTAGATGAAGATATTTTTATTAGCAGGAAAAGCTGGTTGTGGTAAAGATTTACTTGGAAGTTATATGAAGACTAAATACGATTTTAAAGGTGATAGTGCTTGTATTCTTCATATAACGACACCTTTATATGAGTATGCTAGAAACTATTTTAGTTGGGATGGTGATATGAGAAATAAACCAAGAGAGTTTTTACAAGAGATGGGAATTGAAGTAATTAGAAATACCTTACATAAAGATACATTTCTAGTAGATAGATTATGTGAAGATATAGATATATTAAAACATTACTTTGATGTCTTTATTGTTACTGATGGAAGACTTGTTAGTGAGTTTAACTTGTTAAGGGAAAGATTTCCTGAGATAAAGATAATTCATGTAATTAGAGATAATTATGATAATAAATTAACTCTTAAAGAAAAAGAGCATATTACTGAGACTGATATGGATAATTATAAAGATTATGATTATGTTGTTAAAAATACTACTAAAGAAGAGTTATATAAAGAGGCAGATAAGATTATGGATATAGAAAGTGGGGTCGAGTATTTATGAAAAAATTAATCGCAGTCGTTGGTATGAGTGGAACAGGTAAGAGTGTAGCGACAACATATCTAGAAGATCAGGGTTATAAGAAGATATACTTTGGAGGAGTAATTTATGATAAGATGAAAGAAGCAGGTATTGAGATTACTCCTGATAGTCAAAAAGAGTTTAGAGAGAATTTAAGAAAAGAACATGGTATGGGAGTAGTTGCCAAGATCCTACTTCCTAAGATAAGTGATGCTTATAGTATAGGAGATACCGTTTTAGATGGATTATATTCTTGGGATGAGTATTTAATACTTAAAGAAAGATTCAAAGATTTAAAACTAATTTGTGTTTGCACAGATAAGAAAATTAGATATAATAGAGTTGAGTCAAGACCTGATAGGCCTTTTAATCATGAAGATATTATTAAAAGAGATGTTGCCGAGATAGAAAACTCTGCTAAAGGTGGTCCTATTGCCTTTGCGGATTATTATATCTTAAATAATGGAGATCTTAGTAGTTTTTATAAAAGATTAGAAGAGATACTTGATGAAATAGATAATGAATGATATTTTGCCACCGCCAGTGGAAAAATTAAGAGCTTTAATAGATAAAGTTGTGCAACACCTTGTTGCACAACTATAAGAAGTAATAGAAAATTTAATTAGTGCAGACGCATCTGCACAATTACATGAATATAAAAATCGTACAAGAAGGAGAGAAGTAATATGAGATATATGACTAGTAATGAAATTAGAAAGATGTGGATTAAATACTTTGAAGAACATGGACATAAATATGTTAAGTCAGCACCCTTAATACCTATTAATGATGATTCACTTCTTTGGATTAATGCTGGTGTTACGCCTTTAAAAAAATACTTTGATGGTACTGTTACACCAGAATCAAGAAGAATTGTTAATATTCAAAAATGTATTAGAACTAATGATATAGAAAATGTTGGAGTTACCAAAAGACATCATACTTTCTTTGAGATGATGGGTAACTTTTCGATTGGAGATTATTTTAAAGACGAAGCGATAGAGTTTGCCTATGAACTCTTAACTAGTAAAGATTGGTTTGATATTCCTAAAGAGAAACTTTATGTAACAGTCTATACAAACGATGCAGATGCCTATAATAAATGGGTTGAGTTAGGTATGCCTAAAGATCACATTATAAAATTAGAAGGCAATTTCTGGGAGATAGGAGAAGGTCCATGTGGTCCTGATAGTGAGATATTCTTTGATCAAGGAGAAAAATTAGATCCTGAAAACAATGCTTGGGAGAAGTTTATTCATGATGAAGATCAAGATCGTTATGTTGAGATATGGAATAATGTCTTTAGTCAGTTTAACTCTAAACCAGGTGTTCCTCGTGAAAAATATCAGGAACTTCCTCATAAAAATATCGATACAGGAGCAGGACTTGAGAGATGGGCTTGTATCTTCCAAGGTGCAGAGTCTAACTTTGAGACAGATTTATTTAAACCAATTATTGAGAAAATAGAAGAGTTAAGTGGCGTTTTATATAATGGAGAAGTTGCCTTTAAAGTAATTGCAGACCATATGAAGGCTGTAACTTTTGCCATAAGTGATGGAGCAAGTTTTGGCAATACAGGAAGAGATTATGTCTTAAGACGTTTAGTTAGACGTAGTGTTAGATTTGGAAGAACTTTAGGCTTTAGTGAACCATTCCTTTATAAATTAGTACCTACTATTGTTCAAGTAATGGGAGAGGCTTATCCTGAGTTAAAGAAAAACTCAGGGGAAGTAGCAGTATACATATTAGATGAAGAGAAACTATTCTTTAATACTCTAGAAGATGGTGAAAGACGTCTAAAAGAGATTATGAGTGATGATAATGATAAAGTTATTAGTGGCTATGATGCTTTTAGATTATATGATACTTATGGATTCCCATTAGAACTTACAGAAGAAATTGCTAGTGAAAATGGTTATACTGTTAATGAACAAGAATTTAATGATTATATGGCAAAACAAAAGGAACAAGCTAAGAAAAATTCTCGTTCTAAGACATCTATGGCTAGTCAGAAGAAAGTCTTAATGGACTTTACTAAACCATCTACATTTGTTTATGGATTATATCGTTTAAAGAGTAGTGTTCTTGCAATTGTAAGTAAAGATAAGTTAGAGAAGTCTCTTGATCATTCTGGTTATATCATCTTAAAGAGAACATGTTTCTACTCTGAGTCTGGAGGACAAGTGTCTGATACAGGTATGATTGTAGGTAAGAACTTTAAAGCAAGAGTAGTTGATGTCTTTAAAGGTCCTAATGGACAACATATTCATAAAGTAAAACTATTAGATGGTATTATAAAAGTAAATGATGAAGTGGAAGTAATTATTGATAAACAAAGAAGAAAAGAGATTGAAGCGAATCATTCAAGCGTACATATCTTACAATATGCTCTACAACAAGTAGTTGATAAAAATATTAGACAAGCAGGTAGTTATGTAGATGAAGAAAAACTTAGATTTGATTTTACTTGTCCAACAAAAATTAGTGATGAAGAAATAGTTAAGACTGAAGACTTTGTTAATAATATCATTAATAGACACGTTATAACTTCTACTGAGACTATGCCTTTAGACAAAGCGAAAGAAATGGGTGCAATGGCTTTATTTGGTGAGAAATATGGTAGTACTGTTAGAGTTGTTAAAATAGATAAATCTATAGAATTATGTGGTGGTACTCATGTTGCTAACACAAAAGATATAGGTAAGTTTGCCATATTCAACTTTGAATCTAAAGGAAGTAATACTTATAGAATAGAAGCGGTTACTGGTAATAGATTAGAGAATACTTTATTTGAAGTAATTAAACCTTATAATGATGAGATGGTTAAACTATTAATAAAAGCGAAAGAAATCCTTGCCCTTGCTAAAAGACAAAACATTAACTTAGATTTTGATGTGGAAATAGATAATAGTGCACCAACTTCTTATAAAGATATCATTTATAATCAAAATGAACTATCTTATGTTCAAAGTGAAGTTAAAGCCTTAGAGAAGACTTATAATAATGAAGTAGAGAAATTAACTTTATCAAGCTTAGATGCTTACCTATCTAGAGCAAAAGAGATTAATGGTAAAAAACTATTATACTTAGAACTTGATAATATTGAGATGTTCTTAGTAAAATCCATGGCTGATAATTTATGTAATAAATTTGATGAAGTGGTAGTTTTACTTGCTAATATTAAAGAAGATAATAGTGTTAACTTTATTTGTCGTAGTTCTATCCCATCAGTTAATGCTGGATATGTCATTAAAAATATCACAACAGCCTTTGATGGTAATGGAGGAGGAAGTCCTACATTCGCTCAAGGTGGTATTAAAGATAAGAGTCATTTAAAAGAGATAAAAAGTGCAGTAGAGGGCTTAATTAATGAATAATTATTTAATTAAAAGTAATGCTACTAGTCTTATAGATAAAAAAATAGAAGAGTTAATTAAAGAAAAAAACTTTAGTGATGCAAGCATTACTACTTATGATTTAGAAGAAGATAGTATCATCACTCTAATAGAAGATGCTGATACTATCTCTTTTCTAACACCTAGTAAAGTAATAATAGGTAAAAATCTATCTAATAATAATCTAGATGATAAAAATATTAAAGCCTTATCTAAATACTTAGATAATCCTAATAATGATGTTTTATTAATCTTTGTAACTACTAATATAGATACAAGAAAAAAGATAGTTAAAGAAACTATTAATAAACTTTCTTTAGTTAATATTAGTACTAATACTAAAGAAATAGTTAAAGATATATTAAAAGGCTATGATGTAGAGTATAGAGTTATTAATCTTTTAGAAGAGTATTATAGTGAAGACTTAGAAAGACTAATTAGTGAGACTAAAAAACTAGCTTTGGCATTTATTGATATTAAGAAAATTACTTATAAAGAGGCACTTGATTTACTAGTTAAACCTCTAAATAAACAAGATACTCTTGCTTTTGATTTAGTTCGTGAAATAGCTTTAAAAGATAAGAAGAAAGCTTTAAATATCTATAATGAACTACTTAGTTATAATATTGAAAGTTATGCTTTATTTGGACTATTAGAAAGTCAGTATAGACTACTTTATCAAGTAAAAGTCTTAAATAAAAGAAATATCTCCTATAACGATATGGCAAGTATCTTAGAAGTACATCCTTTTAGAGTTAAGAAAACGTTAGAACTAGTTAGATATTATACCTTAAAAGAGATAAGAAAATTACTTAAGAATCTATCTAATATCGACTATAAAATTAAAAGTGGTATTTATGAAAATAATATAATAATAGATTTGTTAATATTAAATATCAAGTAGACGTGTACTTGATATTTTTCCTTTTTCTGTTATAATAAGTCTGCATTTAAAGGAGATGACTATATGTCTATTAGAGATAATGAAGAGATGGTAAAGAATAATCTTTTAGTTTCTATGAATAATGCAGGTAGTATAGAAGAACTATTAAAATTAAAAAGAGAATTTACAGAAATTTTTAATACTAGATATTATAATATTAAATTATCTACTTTCTATTATAATGTTGAAAGACTCACTTATATCAATGCTCTTAGAAATATAAGCAATATTGTTAATGATTTAATTAATAATAAGAGTATAGAAGAAATAAAAGATACATATAATACTACTTTAAAATCTATTAAGAAAATGTTTAATGTCTATAGTAAGAATGGTGTTTATCAAGATAAAATATTAAAAGCTATAAATGAAATTAATTCTTTAAATGTAAAAGAAGAATTAAATTATGATCTAGATTTTATTTGTGCTAAAACAGCAGTACAACTATTTATAGATAATGATGTTTATAATGAGGACGATGCTTTAAAAAAGACTCATATTAATAATAAAGATTATGCACTATATATTTATATCTTAAAAAATAGAAAACATCCTTTATATTATCAATATCATGATATAGTGAGTAAATACAAAAGAAAAATATATAGAAATGCTAATAGAATGAGAAAAAGTGAACAAAATAAGTTACAAAAAAAGGCTATTAGAACAAGAGACTATACTAATATAGAATTAATTAATATTTTAAGTAATAAAAGCTCTCAAGAATTTAAGAATTTTATATCTTATTACAATCTAAATAATATAGTATTTTCTTCTATATTAAAGATGAATAAAAATTTAATTTATGAAATTGCAAATAATAGAGAAAATATATGGTACATATATAATTACTATATTGATTTATATAGACAAGTAGCAGAAGAAGTAATTAGAGATATTAAACTATTAAGTAAAGATAAATTTAAAGAACCACTTGATTTATATAAATATTATTCTAATAATTATAATCTTCTATATATCGCTAAAATTGCAAAAGAACTTCCTAATTTAAAAAATAGTACTTTAATATTAAGATATGTAGAGAAGTTTTATAGTTTATTTGAAGTTTTAAATGAAAAAGAACTTAACATTATTAAACTTAAAGGGCATTTATTATGCCTTCGTAAGAATATTACTTTTACTAATAGTGATTTAAAAAATGCCGTTAATGATATTGAAGAAAAAGGAATGCCATTATTAAAAGGAATACTTTATGGTTCTATTAAAAGACAAAAAGAATTAAAAGATGCTAAAGTTAGGAAGAAAACACTATGTTAAATAATAATTTATTTGATATAATATATTAAAGAGAGTTGATAAATTATGGGTAATAATTATATTAAAACAAGACAAGGGACATTTCCTGTTACTGTTTTTGAAAAAGATATGTATGATGTTAATCTTCCTAAATATCTTGAGAATGATATTAAAGCTTTATTAAAAGGAATTAAAGAAAATAGTACACTACTTGATTGTTTAATGGACGAAGTATATGGTTCTATTAATGGAGCCTACTGGGATGGACAAATTAGTGAAGAACATGCTGATCATTTAAGAGAAAAGTATTTATTATTAAGTTGCAAGGAAAGTGATGATAAAGATGTTATATAATTTTAATAACTATGAAATAAATAAATTTAAATACTATGATGGTAGAAATGGGAATAAGATATGTCTTTTAGATGAGCATGGAACTAAATATATGCTAAAAACACCTCCTGTAAAAAATAACAATACAAAAGATAAGTATTATACTAATGGATGTATTTCAGAACATATAGGATGTTTAATATTTAAATGTTTGGGTTTTAATACCCAAGATACTAAGCTTGGTATTTATACAGTTGATGGTAAAGATAAATTATGTGTGTTATGTAAAGATTTTGAAACAGATAATAAGAAATTATTTAAATTTGCTGAGATAAAAAATGGTATTGTTTCATCAAGTGAAAACGGCTTTGGTGTAGAACTATCTAGTGTTTTAGAGGCAATAGAAGAACAAGAGAATATTAATCCTTCCATCTTAAAGTCATTTTATTGGGATATGTTTATTACTGATGCTTTTTTAGGTAATTTTGACCGGCATAATGGTAATTGGGGATTATTATTAGATGATGTAAACAAAACTAGTGAAATAGCACCTATATATGATTGCTGTAGTTGTTTGTATCCTGCACTGACTGATGAAGAAATGAAGAAAATATTAAATGATCCTAAGGAGATAGAGGCAAGAATATATGTTTTTCCTAATTCTATTTTGAAAATTAATGACAAGAAAATTAATTATTTTAATTATATAAGTTCTCTTGAAAATAAAGACTGTAATGAAGGATTAAAAAGAATAGGACGAAGAATAGATTTAGACGAGATTAATAAAATTATTGATGAAGTGGAAGGAATATCTGATATAAGAAAAGAATTTTATAAGACTATGTTAAAATTAAGAAAAGAAAAGATTATAGATTATTCACTTAATCTATTATATGAAAAAGAAGGAGCTTAGTTTTCCTTCTTTTGTTTTTCTAAGTATAAATATATCGCCTTTAGTTTGTGTTCATATCCTAAATCTTTAGGATGATAATACTTCTTATTCTTTAACTTATCTGGTAAGTATTGTTGTTTAACAAAAGCGTTTTTATAGTCATGAGGATATTTATAAGTATCACTTGGATTCTTTAAGTGTTTAGGAATATCACCTACATTACCTTTTTCTATGTCACTTAAAGCTTCATCTAAAGCGATATGGGCAGTATTACTTTTAGGGGATAGAGCCATTTCTGTAACAATAGTACCTAAAGGAATTCTAGCTTCCGGCAAACCTACTAATTTTGCGGCATCAATGGCTGCCATTACTTTAGGACCAATAGAGGGATTAGCTAGTCCTATATCTTCATAAGCAATAACAGACATACGTCTAAAGATACTATCTAAGTCTCCTATCTCAATTAATCTTGCTAAATAGTGTAGTGAAGCATCAACATCACTTCCTCTAATAGATTTTTGAAAAGCAGATAACATATCATAGTAACCATCACCATTTTTATCGGCATTAAATACTGGTTTACTATTAATCTTTTTAACAACATCTATATCTATTTTAAAATCATTAGTAGAGTAGTAAGATATCTCTAAAAGATTATAGGCATATCTTAAGTCATTTCCTGACAGTTTAGCAATGTAGTTAATTGTTTCATTATCTATCTTGATATTAGGTAAATAAGGGCTTTTAACTGCTCTTTTTAAACCATCTATAATGTCATCTGTTTCAAGTTCCTTAAGTTCAAATAATTGACAACGTGACCTAATTGCAGGATTAATTGCATGATACGGATTACTTGTAGTCATACCAATCAGTGTAATAAGACCACTTTCTAAACAAGGTAATAAGATATCTTGTTTATCTTTATTAAGACGATGTATTTCATCCATAACTAAAACAATACCATCATACATTTTCGCTTCTTCTATTACAATATCTAAATCCTTCTTAGAATTAACTGTTGCATTTAAAAATCTGTGTCTTACTCCTAAATCATTAATAATAGCATTGGCAATAGAAGTTTTACCTATACCAGGTTTACCATATAAAATCATGGAAAATAACTTCTTATTCTTTACTAAATTACTAAGAATCATATTATCTCCAACTAAATGTTTTTGACCGATTACATCTTTTAGAGAATTAGGGGCAAGTTTTAATGCTAGAGGTTTATCCATATGTATCACTTCCTTTAGTTATTTTATCAAAAAATACTGTTTTTTTAAAGATATTGATGTTATACTTTATTTATGGAGGGTTTCGTATGGATGAGATAATAGAAGATTATTATAAAAAATATCAAAAGATAAATGCAATTATAAAAAAGAAAACAGAAGAAAAAAATAAAGTACTTAATAGTTTATTAAAGTCTAAAGCTGGTAAATTATATTTTAGTTTAAACAATGAACAGAAGAAATTATTTGAGGAAATATATCGTGATGTTGATTTTTCTAGATATATTTATTTACGAGATGATATTAAAGAATATGAAAAAAAATTAGATGAACTTGAGACTATTATTATAACTCATAAAGATTTTCCTTTTAAAAGCGAAGAAGCTACTATTTATATTAGTGATGGTGTTGATATTTATGATGCAATAACGGATGCTAGTACAAAAGATTTAGATGAAAATGCTAAAGAAGTTATTAATGATATTATTAAAGGATATGATAACTTTAAAAGTGAGTTAAGTACTTCTGATATACCATTAATTAAAGTTATATATGATAAATTAAGGAGAAATAATGAAGATTATTTTGAAACTGTTACTAATATTACTATTATGGAAGATAATATTTTAAAACATGTTGAAAGAATACATAAATTAGATAATACTAATTCTACTTATAGAGAAAATAGACGTCCTTTTATTAAAAAATTAAAAATGTCTATTACAAGTGCTGAGTTAGAAATTAAAAACAGTGATAGTGGTTTTAAGTATTTACTTTTATATTTAATAAACACCGCTAAGTATGAAGTATCTTTATTAGAAGGAAAGAGAGTAACTACTATTTTAAAAGAAATAGAAGAGAGTACTCTTAGTGATGGAGAAAAAGATTATAAAAAAGATGCTCTAGTTGAAGCATATTATAATTTAACAAATATTGATTTTAGAAAACAAAGTGAATATTTTGATAATGATCATGATATTTGTTATGCTAGTTTTGAAACAGCAAATTCCGAGATAAATAAGAGATTAATTAAAATGAGACAAAGGTAGTAGGAGTAAGATAATGCAGTACAATAAAGATGAATTTAGATATTTTTATGATAATTATATAGGTATAAAAGATAGAATAGAAGAGGCTAAGGATAAAATAAATGAACTTTTGCAAGATACTAAATTAAAAGAAACATTAGAGTTTTATAATAGTTTAGATGAAGAAAGACAAGTTATATTTAATAAAATTAATTGTAATAATGATTATGTTAGATATAAATTAAATCAAAAGAAGATTGAAGAGTTAGAGAAAGGTCTTAATAAGTTATATAAAGATTTTATAGAAAGTGAAGCTTTTCCTTTTTCTAAAGATAAATTCCATTTCTTTGTTAGTAATGATACTTATTTAGTTGATGCAATTAATGGTGAAGATAGTAGTGATTTAAGCAAAGAAGAAAATGTATTTTTAAGCGATAGTATAAGTTATGTATATAAATGTGTAAATTATAATCCTAATGATTATTGTGAAAATGATATACCTTTTATCAAGGTACAATATTTAGAAAATAAGGGACAATATGAAAAACATGCTTTTCCTTTAAAAGAATACAATCTTCTTCTTTTAGAAGATATAGTAGTTAATGTTTTTGTTGCTAAAAGAAATGATGAGGGTTTATATAGTGATGATGAGAGAGAATGTAGTAGTTTAAAGGAATGGAGAATAATTCACTTAAAAAGGAAATTATTAACTCAACAACAAAGAATTTTAGAAAGTGATTCTAAGAATAAAGATTTATTATTATTTTTTATTGATTCAGCTTTTTATGAGATAGAGTTGCAAAGTGGAGTAAGAGTTAATGAAATATATGATAGACTAAATAATATGGAAGTGAAAAATGAACATCAAAGAAGAAAAGTAGAAAGAGAAAAAGATGCTTTAATTAATGCTTATCATAATTTAACAAATATTGAATTTAGAAAGAATAGTGGTTATTATATGGGAAATCATTATATGTTTGCTAGATATGAAACTGCTAACCCAGAAATTAATAAAAGGCTTCTTAAAATGATGAAAAGATAGGTAGTGATAACTTGAAACGAAGTGAAGTAGATAGAGAAAAATTAAGTCCGATGATGAGACAATATTTAGAGATAAAAGATAATTATGAAGATACTATTATCTTTTTTAGGCTAGGGGACTTTTATGAGATGTTCTTTGAAGATGCAGTTACTGTATCTCGTGAGCTTGAATTAACATTAACAGGACGTAATGCTGGACTTGATGAGAGAGTTCCTATGTGTGGGGTACCTTTTAAAGCTTATGAAGGGTATTTAGATAAACTAATTGATAAAGGTTATAAAGTAGCGATAGTAGAACAGTTAGAAGATCCTAAGACTACTAAAGATATGGTAAAAAGAGATGTTATACAAGTAGTTACTAAAGGTACAAGATTAGATTCATCTATTAATGCTAAAGATAATAACTTTATTGCATCCATTTATGATTTAGAATACTGTTATGTCTTATCATACTCTGATGTATCTACTGGAGAAGTCTATGTTTTATTAGAAAATGGGGATAAAGATTCGTTACTTAGAGAAGTATTAAGACACGAATTTAGTGAAATAATTGTTAATAATAAAATAGATAGAGAATTTGTTAATATTCTTAGAACTACATATCATTTGAATGTTACTATCTATGATGAATTATATAGTGGTAGTGAATATAGTTATGTTTATAAAAACTTAAAGGATGTTAGAGAAGAGACTGGTATTAAACATTTACTTGCATATCTTACTAATACTAAAAAAGGAGATTTATCTCATTTAGGGGAAGCAAGAATTGAGAATGTTAAAGAACATTTATTAATAGATAATAATACGAAAAGGAATCTTGAACTTACTGAGACTGTTAGATTAAGAGAGAGAACTTATAGTCTATTATGGCTTTTAGATAAGAATAAGACTGCTATGGGTAGTAGACTTTTAAAACAAAATATAGAGAGTCCTTTAACTAATAAGAAAGAAATAGAGAAAAGATATGATTTTGTTGATAAGTTAAGAGTAGAATTTATTTTAAGAGATGATTTAAAAAATAACTTAAATGAAGTTTATGACTTAGAAAGACTTGCTAGTAGAATTACTTATGGTAATTTAAATGCTAGAGATTTGTTACAACTTAAGAATAGTTTAAAGGTATTACCAGAGATTAAGAGAATCTTAAAAGAGTTAAACTATTATAAAGAAATAGAAGACTTCCCTGAAGTATTTAGTTTACTTGATAAAAGTATAGTAGAAGATCCTCCTATTACTTTAAGAGAAGGACATCTTATTAAAGATGGTTATAACGTTGAGTTAGATGAATTAAGAAGTATATCTAGTGGTTCTAAAGACTTTATCTTAGAACTTGAACAAAAAGAGAAAGAGAGAACTGGTATTAAGAACTTAAAAGTAGGTTTTAATAAAGTCTTTGGCTATTATATAGAAGTTAGTAAAGGACAAGTTAAAGAGTTAAAAGAAGAGTATGGCTATGAAAGAAAACAGACACTCTCTAATTGTGAAAGATTTATTACTCCTTTACTTAAAGAGAAAGAAAATATTATTTTAGGGGCAGAAGAAAAGATTGTTAACTTAGAATATGATTTATTTATGAAGATAAGAGAGACTATTAAAAGATATATTCATCCTTTGCAAAAAACAGCAGGTATAATTGCAGAAGTTGATATGTTACAAGCATTTTCTACTGTTTCTGATATGTATAACTTTGTAAGACCTACTATTACAGATAACATTTCTGTTAAAATAATCGCATCACGTCATCCTGTTATCGAAGAAGTTATGGCTAAGGAAGATAAGAAGTATGTTTCAAATGATATAATCATGGATGAAGATACAAGTATACTTTTAATAACAGGACCTAATATGGCTGGTAAATCAACTTATATGAGACAGTTTGCCATTACAGTTATCATGGCTCAAATAGGTTGTTTTGTACCTGCAAAGAGTTGCTCTATGCCAATATTTGATAAGATATTTACAAGAATAGGGGCTAGTGATGATTTAGTTAGTGGTGAGTCTACATTCATGGTAGAGATGAAAGAAGCAAATTTGGCAATAGAAAACGCAACAAAGAACAGCCTAATTTTATTTGATGAGTTAGGGCGTGGTACGGCAACATATGATGGAATGAGTCTAGCTCAAGCGATATTAGAGTATATCCATGATAAAATAGGAGCGAAGACGATGTTTTCTACGCATTATCATGAACTTACTAGTCTATCTAATAGTCTAAAACACTTGCAAAATGTTCATGTTTCTGCGGTTGAAGAAAATGGCGTTTTAACCTTCTTACATAAAATAAAACTAGGGGCAGTTGATAAGAGTTATGGTCTTAATGTAGCATCTCTTGCTCACCTACCATCATCTTTAATTAAACGAGCAGAAGAGATACTTAATGTCTATGAGAGTGAAGGGGTTAAAGAGCGAGAATTTACTCAGACCAGTTTATTTAGTCTTGATGAAGAAGAAGTGAAAGTTGAAGAGAGGGTTAATGAAATAGAAGAGATGGTTAAAGAGTGTGACCCATTAAATATGACACCAATTAATGCTTTAAACTTCTTATATGAATTAAAAGAAAAAATAAAGAAAGAAGGAAAATAGATATGAAAACAGATTTAGTACAATTAATAAAAGACAGATGTAATTTAGTAGAAAATAATATTGTAGTAAGTAAAATTTTAAAGTCTTATCTTAAAGATAGTTATACATCTAAAATTATAGAATGTAATGAATATAGCTTTGATTTAAGTAATGGAATATCTATTAGAATAGTTAATAATGATATTTTTATAGAAAATTCAGATAGTAAGAGTCTCTTAGGAGAAGATATGAGGTTAACTATTAATAATAACAGTTTTATCTTATCGTATATTAATAATATAAGAACTAATGATAAATATATTATTCAAAGCTTTAGACTATACTTTATAAATAAAGAAATAGTAAGTGCTGATATAGGAGAATATCAATATGGTTTAGATGTTAAAGCCATAAAAGAATATATAGATAATACTATTCTTAACTTACAATTTATTCATTCTGATTATTATAAACAATTAAAGCTATATATAGTTAATGATATATATGAAAATATGCGAATACTACCTGATAATTATAAAGAGTTGGCTTTTGATGTGACTAGTAATAAGGCATTATTTAATGTAAATGATAGTAGTGAAGAAGAAGAATATACTGGTAATGTATTTGATTTAATTTATCAGTTTGGAAATATTTCTCTTGATAATTCTAATAATACGCAAATGGTTAATATTATTCTTCAAATTAATAATCTCTTAGAGAAAGAAAAAGATTATACTCCTAAAGAAAGACAATATATCTTACTTAATAATAGAAAAATAAAAAGGGATGATAACTAATGAATTATGTATTAATATATAAAGATACTAAAAAGAATATAAACTACTATTATAATTTTAATGATAAATTAGTTTATACTAGTTATAATAAAAATAATAATTGTAACATAATGGGAATAATAGGCATTATTATAGGATTTATTTTCTATCTTACTTTCGCTTGTTTTAGTTATTATTTACCATATTCATATCTATTTATAGTACTAGTTGGAATTATCTTTGGTATAGTTATAACACTTATTGCCAATTCTACTATTAAAGATATTTTTAAAGAAAAAGGTAAGAAAGTGTCTTTAGATAAACTAAGAGAAATGTATAAGAAGAATAAATCATTTAGAATTAAATACTTTATCTTACTAATTGCTTTCTTTATGCTTACAGTTTTAAATTTAATACTATATCAAAATATTACTACTATTAATTTTCTTTTGTTTACAAGTACTATAATGACTTCGTTTTTATTTCTTTTATATAGACCAGTCAATAGTTTTAGATTATTAAAGCTACTTGCTAGAAAGCAATATTTATGGTAATATGTATATGTAAAGAAAATTTACATATTATAAAAAAGAGGAATACCTAGTTCTGCTTTTGGGTGTTACCTCCAATGTTTTTGAGTGAACACCCTAATTACAAAGTTGTAATAGGGCGTTTTTCTTAGTTGTATATGATTAAAAGTATAATAATAATTAATAGAACAAACATTTTATAATGTTTGCTCTTTTCATATGTGACTTTTTTTGATAAAATAAAGTAAGAAAGCGAGTGATACTTTTGAAAACAAGAAATGAAGTAAGAGAAATAGCTCTTCGTATAATTTATAAGATAAATATATTTGATGATGCTAAAGTATATTATGATGTAAATGATTTAATTAAAGAAGAATATGAAGTAGAAAATGATTTTGTTAATTCCCTAGTTAATGGTGTTATAGAAAAAAAAGATGAATTAACTGATTTAGTTAATAAATATATGTCTGATTGGGCACTTAATAGACTTAATAAAGTAGATCAAGCTTTATTTCTTCTTTCTAGTTATGAATTAAAATATCTAGATACTCCTAGCATTGTTAGTATTAATGAATGGATAGAAATATCTAAAAAATATAGTGATGAGAAAATTACTAAGATGTTAAATGGGGTTTTAGATAATATTTATCATAGTGAGGATGTAAATGAATAAAGAATACTTAACAGTTAGTCAGTTAACTAAATATATTAAATATAAATTAGATAACGATGTAAACTTAAGAGAAGTATATTTAAAAGGAGAAATATCTAACTTTAAAGCTCATACTAGGGGTCACTTTTATTTTACAATTAAAGATGAAGGTAGTAGGATTAATGCAGTCATGTTTGCAAGTAGTGCTAGCAAAGTAAAGTTCACTCCTGAAGATGGTATGAAGATTCTTGTAACTGGAAGAATATCTGTTTATGAAGCGACAGGGGGATATCAAATCTATGTTAATGAAATGATGGAAGATGGAGTAGGTAATCTTTATGTAGCTTTTGAACAGTTAAAGAAAAAGTTAGCTTCAGAAGGATTATTTGATGAGGCTAGAAAAAAAAGAATACCTAAAATACCAGAAAGGGTAGGAGTAATAACTGCACCAACAGGTGCTGCTATTCGTGATATAATATCTACTATTAATAGAAGATTTCCTTTAACAGAAGTAATACTTTTTCCTAGTTTAGTACAAGGAGAAGGTGCTAAAGAAGATATTGTAAGGCAAATAGAGCGAGCTAAAGATTATAATCTTGATGTTCTAATAGTAGGTAGGGGTGGAGGTTCTATTGAAGATTTATGGGCCTTTAATGAAGAGATAGTGGCTCGTGCTATTTTTGAATGTCCTATACCGATAATTAGTGCCGTAGGTCATGAAATAGACTTTACTATAGCAGACTTTGTAGCAGACCTTAGAGCACCTACACCTACTGGAGCGGCAGAGATTGCAGTTCCTAATAAGACTGATGTTATAAATTATATTAATCAGTTAAATTTAAGAAGTAGGAAAGCAGTAGGAACAATACTAGAATTAAAGAAGAAGAAACTTGATAGTATTAAAGGACATTACATATTAAATAATCCTTTAGATTTATACTCTGCTAAGATTCAAAAACTTGATTATTTGACAGAAAGCTTGGTTAAAAACTATAAAAATATTATTGATAAAGAAAAGATTAAACTAAATAATATTAAAACAAGACCTTTGTTTAGTAATCCTTTAGTAATATTAGATAAGACTAAACAAAAATATGCATTATTATTAAGTAAATTAGATGCCTTATCACCTTTAAAAACACTTGAGAGGGGTTATGGTATTGTTAAAATTGGTGATAAAGCTATAACTAGTATTAAAGACTTAAAAAAAGATGATTTAATAAATATAGAATTAAAAGATGGCAGTAAGGAAGCTATCATAAAGTAGGAGGAATAATTATGGAAAAAAAAGAAATGAAATTTGAAGAAAAAATAACCGAATTAGAAAATCTTGTTAAAGCCTTAGAAAATGGAGATGTTCCTTTAGATAAAGCGATAGATTATTTTACAAAAGCAACTAAACTTGCTAGTGAATGTGATAAAGATTTAAAGAACGCTGAGAAAGCACTTACATCTATAGTTAACGAAGATGGAAGTTTATCTGAGTTCAAAGGAGAAGTAGAAGCATAATTATGAGAGAGATTAAAATACATGGTATTTATAAACACTTTAAAGGAGATTACTATTTAGTAGAAGAAATTGCTAAAGACTGTGAAACCTTAGAAGATGTAGTAATTTATAGAAAATTATATGAAGATGGAAGTTGTTGGGTTAGGCCTTTAAAAGATTTTATGGGGAAAGTTAATCATGAAAAGTATCCTAATGTAGAACAAGTTTATAAGTTCGAACTTATAGAACCATATAGTAAAAGAGAAAATTTTAAAGGAGAATAGATATGGAAGAAATAACTTATAAAGAGTTTAGAAAATTTTTAGATAGTGATGTAGATGAAGCTACATATTTTGGTTATAGTAAAGAAAATTTAATCAGTTTGAAAGAACGTTTAGAAGGATTAAGAGAACGTTTTGATATATGTGAGTCTAGAATAGAAAGTGATAGAGAAAAAATTGAAAATGCTTATAGTGATATAAGTGATATTTCTTATAGTGATTATCACAAGAATTTAACTTTTAATGTTGGTGATTCTTCATATTATTTAACTAAAGATAAAGAAAAAAATATTTATAAAATTAATTGGTATGCAAGTAGTGAACCATCAATACTTGCTAATATGAAATTAATTAGACATAGAAATATAGGAAGAAAGTTTTCTAAAGAAATAGATAATATTGTAGAAAATAGTGTTAAATATTTTAATAAAGAAAATACTATTAAATCTGTAAGTTCAATATTTGATTTAAAAGATAGTTATTTTTCATCTGCATTAAGTTGTAATAACTACCCATTTTTCTCTATTGATAAAAGGACTTTAATTCCTGAAGAATATACAATAATGCCTTTTAAGGTAGAATATGATACTCTTCCAAAAATAACTATAGAAGATAAACAAAAACTATTAACTAAGATAATGGTACCAAGAGGATTTTTAAATTGAAGAAAGTAATTATATATAAAAGTTAATGATAACAATAAAGTAATATTCCTTAGTTATATCTATGATTTAAAAAAATTGGATTATCTAGAATATTAAAGATGTGTAAAAGGAAAAGCAATAATTAATTTAAGTACACTTTTTTTATTTTTTCATATTCTGTATTAGATAATACATCTGATAGTCCATGAATCCAATTATATATAGAACTTTTTGATGGAGTTAATTTATTATAAGTAAATTCACCTACTAATGATTTTATCGCATCTAAAGAAGAGCCTTTCATATACATTAAGGCACATATTGATTTTATATTGTTTCCATATATTACTGGACTAGAAGTAATGTTTTGGGGAGTAGTTGGATAGTAAACATGTTTTATTAAGACTTTTTCTACTTTAATATCTATTTCATAAGTTACAATTGGTGTATTATTTTCTTCTACTGTTATTATTCT
Source organism: uncultured Bacilli bacterium (assembly GCA_944331805.1). Lineage (GTDB taxonomy): Bacteria > Bacillota_I > Bacilli_A > RF39 > UBA660 > Onthousia. Next base: position 31,906 of record CALVIS010000001.1, on the reverse strand, counting down.
ATCAATTTCTTTATTTTCTATCATTTTATCTATTTTTTCTTTAGTTAAAGTTTCTCCTTTATGACCAACTTGACCACCTTGTTTTTTACCTGATTTCACGCGATTATTAGTAATTACTTTTTTATATCCATTAGTAGAAGAAGGTTTACTAGAATTAGAACTATCTTTATTGTTATTGTTTTTTAATCTTTCTATTTCTAGTAACAATTCTTGAACCTTTTGATTTGCTTTTTCTAGTTCTTTTGCAAGTTTCTTATTATTATCATTTAATTCAGATATTGTTAATGACATATTAAAGATAGTACTATTTGCTTTATCTAACTTTTTATTTAATTCTTCAAATTGTTTATAAAAATCATTTACATATCCTTTTGTTGTCATATTAAATACCTACCTTTGAATTTAAATATAAACAAAATATATTTTAATTGATAGTCTTTTATTTTCTTTTATCTTCTAGTAAAATAGTAATAAAAAAGATAGATTTGACTTTATTTAGTCTTTTCTATCTGAACTGTAACATCTTAATAAGATGGCATTAAAAAAAAGTACTTGTTTTTTTTAGTAAAAAGTAGTATACTAAAGCTACTTTTGGAGGGAGATTATAATGGATTTAAATGATTTAAAATTACAACTTTTTGATGCTATTGCTGATGCTAAAATGAGTAATGATATTGTAGGAATTAAAAAAGAAAGTGATACTATATATGACAGATTATTATTAACTAGTGAAATAGATGGCAAATTTAATCCAGAAATATTTAAAAGTAATATTTATATAGCTATATCATCTTATTATTGCAATCCTAATTTTAGCTTAGAGGATAGAATTCCTATAATAGATGGAATGATTTTCTATGGTGATACTTTTGTTAAGTATGAATCTATTATGGAGAATATTGGTGTTGTAGAACAAATAGCACTATGTATTAGTATGTTAGACGATATTAAAAAAGAGCAAGAATTAAGTGAAAATGTCAAACATAATATGCGTTTAGGTATCGCTATTTCTGCTCAATTAAATGATATGTCTAAAGAAAAGTAACTATTAATTTAGTTATTTTTTATTAAAAAGAGTGTTAGCATTAGCTAGCACTCTTATCTCCTTCTTCTAACATAGTTGTTATAAAAATACCATACCCTTTCTTAGCATCACTTACAATAACATGAGTAACCGCTCCAACTATCTTATTATTCTGGATAATAGGGGAACCACTCATACCTTGGATGACACCTCCAGTTTCATTTAAAAGTTCTTTATCTGTTATTTCAAAAAGAATATTTTTAATATCAGTATCTTTATTAACATTTAAAATATTTATCTTATATTCTTTTACTTCATTACCATTTATAACAGTCCTAATTATCGCTTCACCTTTCTTAACATCATCTTTGGTTCCTACTTCTAAAGTTTCAGTATTTAAGAGTTCACTTGTATATTCACCGAATATTCCAGATTCTTCATTGGAATTAATCTTACCATAAGTTACAGATTCATCATAAGTAGCATTCTTTTCACCTGGTGAACCATTCTCACTTCTAGTATTATCAGTTACAGTTGCTTTAAAGATTTTTCCATCTTTTATCTCGAATTTTTCACCAGTAGTTCTTTCAGTTATTTCATGACCTAAAGCACCGAATATAGTAGTCTTAGGGTCGATATAAGTAAGTGTACCAATTCCTGTTATTTCATCTTTTACATAAAGACCTGTTTTACAGACGGCATCACTATCACAAATCATATCTAAAGTTAAATTAGAAGACTTACCATTTCTAATAATAGTTACATCTAACTGATTATTACTATCTGCTTCTTCATTTACTGCTTTTACCATTTCATCTATATTATTTACTTTGGTATTATTAATTTCTGTAATAGTATCACCAATTAGAAATCCTGCATCTTTTCCAATATATTTGCTATCTACTTCATAAAAGCCAACTACTAAAACACCTTTAGAATTAACTTCTATACCAATGGTTTCTCCACCTGGGATAATATATTTGGAATAAGCATAGATGTTTATGGGCATAATAAAGAGTATAAGAAGAGGAAAAATTATTTGTAGCTTTAATTTTTTTAAAAAATGCATTTTAATCACTCCTTAGCTACATTACTATTATGGAGCGTTTTAAGAAAAAAAGACGTGTTAAATCTTGCCAATATTAATCAAATATGATATAATATAGAGCTAATTAAGGGGGAATACTATGAAAGTATGGAAAACTGCTAAATTTTTAAAAAAAGATAAAAATATAGAGTTAATTACTAGAAGTTATATTAATTATATATATAAATATGGCCCAATTAACGATATTATTAGGAAATATAATATTAATCCAAGTGATGTTTATAAATTAAATCAATATACTGCTAATAGAATTGCAGGACTTCTTATATTATATCTTGCTAAAGATAAGAAAAGGCTTAATGATATAGTATTAAAGTATGATACTAGTGATTTGTTAGTTAGTGATATAACACCAGAAATAGAAGGATATATAGAAAGGTAAGGGGAGTTTATGGAAATAAGAAAAGTTAAAGGAAATTATAATAAAAAGAAAAATGTTAAGAAAGTAAGTTGTTTTTCTAATAACAAGAGAGTTAATACTACTAAGTTGTTTAAATAGGAGTTATTATGTATTCAAAAAGATTAATATATAATTATATTCTTGGTAATGATATAGATAATTTAGAAGAATTAGAAAGTGATAATAACTTTCTTTTTGATGCTTTAAAATTATCTCATGATATATCATATTATAGTTATTTAGATATATCTTATAGAAGAAGTTATGATGTTATTAAATATATGTTACTTAACTTTAAAGATAACTTAGATGTCTATCAGGAAGATGCTGATTACTTATTAGATAGTTTAGATAGAGATAGTTTAGAATATAAAGAGATTATCGTTTTAATGGCTTCTATAGATAAAGATGTCTTTAATAACTATAAAATATATAGAACTGGTTTTTATGCTGAAGATAGAGTAGAAGTAGGAGCAGTTCAAAATAGTGATAAAGAACTTGAAGAATTAATAGGTCTTGGTTTTGAAGTAGTTTTATCTAAGTATGAAGACAAGCCTTTAATACTTGATTACTATGCTATATGTTTTTTATATGAAATATTTTATCAAGATAAGAATTTTGAAGAAATGGTTCATAAAAATATTAAAGATAAAGAAAAATTGATTAAAATAGGGAATATTAAGTATTTATTAGATTATATTGGTAATTTAGATTTTTATTTAAAAGAATATTTAGAGGGTCATTTATATCTTTTAGATAATTTAGATAAAGACTTAGATTTAGTTAAGAATAATTGGGATAATTATATTAATAGAGTTAATCAGCAACGAGTAGCGATAGTTTATCAAGTAGTTGATAAATTTGCAGAAGAATATAGGGGAAAATTCTATTTTGATATCTATGCTGTTTTAGATAAAATAATTCGTAAGTATCATTTAGAAAATGTATTTGGACTTGAAGAAGTTTTAGAAGAATTTGATTTAAAAGATAGTGAATACTTAAAAGAAAAATATACTTCTGATATAGATAAACTAATTAATGAACTGTTTAGGGAAGATGTAGTATTTAATGATAATAGTGATTATGACATTACTGATGGAAAAGTTGTTGAATTTAAAAAGAAATAGATTAAACAAAACCTATTTCTTTTTTTATATTACATAATAAAATATTACACTAATTACACCAGCTAGTATTGCTACTAACATTATAGCAGAGACTATTTTAACTATCTTTTGATTCATCTGTTTCACCTCATTTTTAATTATATATAAAAAGTCTATTTTTGTAAAATGAATTTAGGTAAATAATAGTCTTTTTTGAATAATATTTACTAGGTGATTATAATGGATTTAAAACTTAAAAAAGTAAAGAATAAAGTAACTAACAAATTAGCAGAACAAAAGAAAATATATATCTTTTTAATAATAGTAATGACTATAAGTTTAATACTTGGTATTATATATGCTGTTGTATTAAATAAGAGTGATCATAATTTAGTAACTACAAGTCTAGATAGTTTCTTTACTAGTATAAAAAATAATGATATAGATTATAAGAGTGCTTTAATTAATAGTTTAATTGGCAATATTTCTTTTGTAACATTTATCTTTTTATTAGGTATATCTATTATAGGAATACCTTTAATTATCTTTAGTTTAGCATCATCTGCTTTTATCTTTGGTTTTTCTTTATCATCTATCATTTATACATATCATTTTAATGGTATTTTAAAGGCCATTACTTATCTTTTTCCTCATCAATTGATTACTTTATTAATGAGCTTATTTTTAGGCTTCTATGCCCTTTATTTTGGTATTAAATTATTTAAATATTTATTTAGAGGTGTAGATATTAATCTAAGAAGTTCTATGAAGAGATATCTACAAGTATATGTAACAGTTTTATTAATATTTATAGGTTGTAGTTTTATAGAAGTATTCTTATCTCCGGCTTTAATTAAATTAGTTGTTTAATTAAGAGTTAAAGTCTTATCTTTTTCTTCATTAAAATAGTAATAGGGAAGATAAACATTATAGTCTTCAACTTTTAAAATATTAGTACAAGTACATAATCTTCCAAATCTATCTATATCAGTAAAAGAATCACTACCAAGACTAATAAGAGTATCTGCAATATCACTATAAGTTTCATTATCATTGAGTCCTTTATATAAAGTATTTAGGAAACTATCTATCTCTTTTTCTGCCTCAATATCATTAGACCAAGTATTAACATTTAAATCTAATAAAGCATTTTTAATTATATTTATATCATCATTACTCATTGCCTTTAAAAATTTATCTTTGCCAATAAGTTCTATAGTAGCTTTAGTAACAGCAGTGTTCTTATTGTAGGAATTATTACTATCGTCTTCTTTAGTAAAATATTCACTTTCTGTTATTTTTGCAAAGCCTTCTACATAAGCGGAAGGAATTGTTATAGTATCAAAAATAGCATGAGTAACTTCATGAGCAATTATTTCTTCAGTAGGATTAGTATAATAAGTAATATCATCATAATCATAATCTGCTAAGGTAACAGTGCCATTATTATTATCTTTTCCAGAAGAGAAGGGATTATAGTTACGGTCAAAATCAAGATAAACTAAATTAAGATAAGTTTTTTCTTTATCTAAATAGGGGTTATCATTAAAGAAATCTAAAAAGTTATACATTACTTCTTTTTCTTTCTTATTAGCATAAGGATTATCATTGATAGCATTGAGTAATAAATAATTATCAATTTCTTCTTTAGTATCAACACTATCAAGTTTAAACTTATTATCATTAGTTACTTTAATCGTTTCAGTTTCAAGGTCATGTAAAATATTATTTAGTTCTTCTTTGTTAAGACTATCTTTTCCATCAAAGTAATCTAAAACTTTTTCAGTGGTTGAAGCATTAAATAAAATGTTACAAGAGGTAGTTATAGAATTAAAACAGTTTAAAAGAATATATATAGTAAGTATTTTAAGAAAATTAAAGTAAGGATTAGATTGTGACTTTTCTATTTTTAACTCTTTAATATTAGGATTTTCTTTTGTTATTTCATTTTCTAATAAGTCGTTGACATTAATAGAAATTCCCTCAATATTCAATCTGTTTACTTTTCCTTTTAATTTCTTTTTACTTAGATTTAACTTTTTCTTATTATTGTATCTATTAACACAAATTTCTCCAATATATTTAATAGTAAGAACTGGTATAGTAAAGTTAGCGATAAAAAGATTCATCTTTAATATTTTTAAAATCGTATTTGCTATGAAATATAATAGTACATTGTTACCAAGTTTTATAATATTATCATTAAGTATTTTTTTCATTTTCATCCTTTCTTAATCATTTTTTTATCATCTTCCAATATTAATTTACCACTTATATGTCTTCTTAGGGCTTGTTTATATACTTTTATATAAAGAGGTATCTCTTTTTCTTGAAGGAAGTTAATAACTTCTTCTTTTTCTTCTCTTGTTACTTCATAAGGCTCATTATCTATCATTAATATAGTAGTACCATTAAGCTCTTGATCAACAGTTATTTTATCCATTTTATTATCGGCTATTACATATGATATTTTATTGTTAACCATAAAATTTTTAAAAGCAGTTAAAGAAGATTTACTACAATCATTACTATTTATGTAAATATCAAAAAACTCACTATAATTTAATTTAGTATTAAGAAAATAATCTAATAATTCAAACGGTCTTATATTACAATCTTTATCTATAACTCCACATTCTATTTGCTTAACAATAGATATTATATTTTCAGTCGATTTGTTAATTTCTTTATTTTTCTTATTATGTTTTTCTATTTTTTCTTTTATTTGTAAATATAATGGATTATTAACTTCTTCAAGAATTTTTATGCATTTATAATATGTTCTCTCCGTGATACCTACTAGTTGGCAAAATTGTTTAATGCTTCGAATACTATTATCAAGAAATAGGGTAAAATCAATATTCTTTAATATTTCTTTAGTATTTTCTACATCACTTTGTCTTCTCTTTATCATTTTTTTATAGTTAATTCTTTTTCTTGCCTCATCTATTTTAGTAGTTATTTGTTCTTTTAAATTTTCTTTTTCTTCTTCTGTTAGAGTTTGTCTATAATTATTAAGAAACTTTCTAATATACTCAGGATGTATCAAATTATTATTATTTTCTACTATGTTATCTATTATATTAAGATCTTCTTCTTTTTCTAGTTTACTCATAACGATAGAGTAGTGAATATATTTATATTTTTCACTAAGACTTTCAATAGCTTTACTAACTTTAACATATAAATTCTTATAAGTATCAGTATCAAAGTACTTATTTTCATATAAATAATCAAGCACATCTAAAGATATGTGTTTAGAAAATACAATATTTTCAAAGTTTTCATTATCATTAGAGTCTTTGTTTTTTTCAAGTACTTTAGCTAATACCTCTTTTGAACCAGTAATATTAATCTTTTTAAGTGCTAAAACAATTGATAAAATTTTATTATCTATATGTTTTAAGTCTGTGTTTAGATATAGCAAGCCATATGCTCTAATATATTCTTTAAATGTATCAATATTAATATTATATTTTTCTAGGAATGAATCAATTCTCTTATAATAATTATCTTTATCAGAATAATTATCGATGGTAAAGGCTGTGTAATATGCTTCTTTTAATATATCTATATTAAAATCCTGATATTTTTCTGATATATCTTTTTCTTTTCGATATGTTTTTAGTCTTTTAATTAAAGGAACCTCATTTTGAAAGAGTTTAGATATAAAGTAATACTTATCGAAAAAAGTTTTATACCCTTTATAATAATCAATATTTTCTTCTTTTTTTATTTTTTCAAGGTTAGTTTTTCCATATAAAGAATACATGTAAAAAGAAAGCTGTCCTATTTTATAAGCAATATTATTATTTATAGTATAAACATCATGATCAATTTCAAAAACTAAAGAACTTTTTGTAAAATAATAATTAATTAATGGCTTAAAATTATTTAAAAACTGTTTTTTACTATTATTATCTTTAACAGATAAAAAATATTCTATTGCTTTAGTAAAATCTTTACTACTTATATCTTCTTTATCATTATTGATAATTTTATCGAAACTATCTTTATTCATAAGCATTATCCTTTCTTAATTAGTTTTTTATCATCTTCTAATATTAAATTACCATTTATATGTCTTTTTAAAGCTTGTTTATATACTTTTGTATAAAGAGGTATATCTTTAACTCCTAGATAGTTAAGAACTGTTTGTTTTTCCTCTTTACTTACTTCATATGGTTTATCATCTACCATAAATATAGTTCTTCCATCAAGTTCTTGATTGATATTTAGTTTATTAGTTAGTTTATTTTTAGCAAAGAAGATCTTAATTGCTTTTAGTGATTCTATATCTATATTTCTGCTTTTATTATATAAGTCTATAAATTCATTAAAGTCTAATTTAGTACTAAGAAAATAATCAAGTATTTCAAAATTTCTTCTACTACCATCTTCTAGTTCTATTCCATTAATAATGTTATCGGCAATAGAATTTACTTTGTTAATTAATACTGCATATCTTTGGCCTTGTAGATTTCTTATTTTTCCTTTAATTTTTAAGTATAGTTCATTATCTCTAACTTCTAACATTGAAAATAAAGTATTAAAATCACTTTCTCTGATATCCATTAGTTTACAAAAATCATCCTTACTCTTAATATCAGAGCTTAAAAATATATTGAAATCAATACTATTATATAAATTTTCTTTTCTTCTTTCTATTCCTAATGCTCTATCAGCAGCATTGTCTTTTTTTATGTCCTCTTTTGCTATTTCAGTTTTTTTGAGTAATTCTTCTTCTAATTCTTGTTTCTTTTTATCAGATAAAGTAACTCTATAAATTGTAATAAATCTCTCCACATTATCTTTTGTTAAATATGTTATATTGTTTTTTACTATAATTTTAATTTCTTCTAAATCATTACTACTTTCTATTTTAGTTAAAGCGATAGAATAATGAATATATTTATGTTCTTTTTCTAATGATATTATAGAAGCGTTTATTTTCTTTATTATATTATCTAAATTATTAGAATACTTTCTATTATAAAATCTATATTTTTCAATAAAACTTTTTATTACATATGGAGAAAGATGATTAGTAAATACAATTTCTTTTATATAGTTAATATCATTACTATTTATGATATTGTTTAAAACTTCTTCAAATTTAAAGAAATCATTAGAAAAATGACTAGTAGCACTTTCAACAAAGTTTATCATCTTATCTATCTTTTTTAAGGGAATATTTAAATATAGCATTCCATATGTTTCAACATAATCTTTTAATGTACCTGGATAAATATTATTTTTATCCATAAATTTTCTTTTTCTTTCTTCATAATCTTTTTTATCTAAAAAATTATTAAGACTAAAATATAAGTAATAAGCTTCCTCTAATACATCTTTATTAATATCACTATATTTAGATTCTAATTCAATTGATTTACTATACATATCTAAATCTAACAGTAATTCTTTATCATCAAATAAATCTATATTGACATTATTACGGTATCTATCTAAAGAGGCTAAATAAAGAGAGTTATCATTTATATTTTGTATATCTTTAGTAAATATAGGAAAAATTTTATTACCATATAAAAAATTAGCCCAATATAGAAGCCTATCTATTTTAAAAACTGTTTTGTCATATGATATAGAAATAGGATACTCATCTACCATAGGTAATAATTTATTAAGAAAAGATATAATAACTTTTTTACATTTTAATAGAAATTCTTCTTTTAAATCATTATCTTTGATAGTTATAAAGTATTCTAAAGCTGCTTTTAAATCATCTATAGAGATATTTTCTTCTAAATTAATTATCTTTTTAAAGCTTTTATTCATTAAACCACCCCTTAAAGTTGCACTACATATTATAACATATTTTCCTTGAAAGTAAAGGGTATATATAGTATAATTAGTACGAGTTAGAGGTGGTATCTATGAAGAAAGTTGTAGTTGGAATAAGTGGTGGAGTAGATTCATCTGTCGCTGCTATTCTTTTAAAAGAACAAGGCTATGATGTTATTGGTTTATTTATGCGTAATTGGGATAGTTCTATTAATAATGACTTCTTAGGTAATCCTAATTTAGGTAATAATATATGTCCACAAGAAGAAGATTATAATGATGCTAAAGCGGTATGTGATAAGTTAGGAATACCTTTACATAGAGTAGATTTTATTAAAGAGTATTGGGATGACGTCTTTACTTACTTTTTAGATGAATTAAAGAAGGGGAGAACACCTAACCCTGATATTATGTGTAATAAATATATTAAGTTTGATTTATTTGTTAGGGAAGCGAAAAAGTTAGGTGCTGACTATATTGCTACAGGACATTATGCTAAAATTGAAAACGGTAGACTTATGAGAAGTCATGAACATAATAAAGATCAGACTTATTTTCTATCACAAGTATCTAAAGAACAATTACAAAATGTTTTATTTCCACTAGGAGATATTAAAGATAAAAAGGAAGTACGTGAGATTGCTTTAAAATATGATTTAGTTACTGCTAAAAAGAAAGACTCTACTGGTATTTGTTTTATAGGTGAGAGAAACTTTAAAAACTTTCTTAAGAATTATTTACCAAACAAAAAAGGTAATATTGTTAATATTGATACTAATGAAGTATTAGGAGAACATATTGGTCTTATGTACTATACAATAGGGCAGAGAAAGGGACTTGATGTTGGTGGTACTAAAGATAAGTTATTTGTTGTTGGAAAAGATTTAAATAAGAATGTTTTATATGTGGCAGAAGGGGAGGATAATGAATATTTATATTCAGATAGTGCTATTTTAGAGACTATTAACTTTAACTGCGATGAAAGGCCTTTAGAGTGCACTGCTAAATTTAGATATAGAGCGCCTGATGTTCCTGTTAAACTAGAATATCTAGATAATGGAGAAATAATCGTTAGATATAATAATGTTAAAGCGGTAACTCCTGGACAAGCATGTGTTTTTTATGATGGAGAATACTGTTTAGGTGGTGGAATTGTTAAAGAAGTTAGAAAAGATGATAAAAAACTCTGGTATTTACTTTAAAATATGCTTATACTAATAGTAGGAGGGATATTCATGGAAAGAGATAGAGGATAATTTGAAAAGAGATTATCTCTTTTTTCTTTTTGTAAAGTATTTTACACAGATTTTACTTGACTAAACTTGTCAAACTAATTAAAATGTATTATAGGTGGTGTGTGACATGAAAGAATTAAATATATTATTAAGTGAACTTGGAATTTCAAAGGTAAGGCTTGCTAAGTATTTAGGAGTATCAAGACAAATGTTATATAACTATTTAGCAATGGATAGTCTATCACAATGGCCTAAAGAAAAAGCAGTTAGACTACTTGCCTTATTAAATATAGAAGATGAAGAAGGCGTAAGTGGTATTACTGTAACAAGTGATTATATTATTGAAGTTGAAAATAGATTAAATGAAGGAGTAAAAGATTCTTCTAATAGAGAAGTGTTAGCAGACCTTAAATGTTTTAATAAAAAAGAACAGGAAATAATGGCTGATATAATTAATCTATTAAAAGAAAAATTATCAGAAGATAAGACTAAAACTACTTATAATACATATGTATATTTATATCATTATTTACAATCAATGGAGACTGCTGATGAATTAAGATATATTTTGGCTTATATGTCTAAATCCATGGGATTTACTGATCCAATGGAATTTACTTTTGATAAAGATAAACAGTTTATATTTGAAAGTATTCTATTTTCTGCAATGACTCTATATCATAATGGTGGTGCATCTAAAAATAAGATAGCAGAAACCCATAAGAGATTTGTCCAAGATATTGAAGCGAAAAAAGAAGAAAAGCTTAGTCGTACTCAAGAGTTAAATACTGCTAAAGTACAAGCATTAAGGGAACTAGGGTACAGTGAAATTAATGAGACAAATGCTAAAGAAGTACTTGAGAAAATAGCTGAGATTCAATCAAGAAAGGTATAAAAGGTATAAAATGTATAATGACATCTTTTCAAAAGAAGCCCTAGAGCTATATTTAATTTTAAAACTAGATACAAATAATTATCATATGCAAGACGTTTTTTATCTTATCTATCATCTTTCTAAAACTGAAAACATTAGTAATACTATTTATAATATAAAAGGCTTGCTTTTAAAAACTAATTCTGTTTATGATATTGAAAAAATTTATTTATCCAATGAACAATTAAAAAGTTTATATTGTAATTTTAGTATTATAGAATGTCTAAAAGATAACACTATTAAAAATGAATATATTAATGCTTATATTGAAATAAAAAAAATACTTATAAATAATAATTTGGATAACATAATTAATATTTATAATGTAAAACAAAAAATATATAGTATTTTAGATAATTTATCATCTAATAGCATAAATAATGAAGAGTTTTATCAATTAATAAACGTTATATCAAATTATACTGATAAAAATGATTTACAATCTTATTGTGATTATTTTGAAAATAGAAACAATTTAGTATTTAAAATATTTGATTTTAAAAAAGGAAAGTTTAAATTTAATCAGTTAAATCAATTAGAAAATTTAAAAAATCGTGCTTTAAAAAGTAATAAACTATCTAAAAAAAATTTTAAATATAATGAAATATCGGAAGAGAACAAAAAGATAATAACCAATTATTATATAAAATCATTAATTCTCCAAATTATAGTTATGTTATTTTTATTTTCCTTTTTTAAACCGCTAGGTTTATTTAAAAGTTATCTTTCTAGCAATAACACAAATATATTATTACCACTTGCTATTTATTTAATTATTAATATATTGATTATTATAGCTCTATTTATTAATTTATTATCTGTTATAAAATTAAAATCCAATAAGATAAATTCTATTAATAACGGCTATATAAGTAATATTAGTACTTCACCAAGTACTAGATATAATATAGTTACAATATATTTTCCCTTATATAATGTTCATTTAGATGTTACATTTAAGCAATTTAGTTCAAAAAATATTTCTATAATGGATAAAGTATTAGTTGTAAAAATTCATAACAAGTATATATGTATCCCAGATAATAATAATAGAGATTAACTAGATTTATATCTAGTTCTATTATATATCAGAAGTGTAAAGTATATGTAAAACAAGCAGGGGAGTAGGGGAGTAGACTAGATAATTTGATATAATTTGCTTGTAGAAAGGTGTTTGTTTTATGGTTAATAATAGTACAGTAGAAGGTATTTCAAATATAATAGCATATAATTCATATTATGTTTTGTTTTTAACTTATGGATTTCCAATACTTTTATTAGTTTTAGTAGTTTTTGTCATTGGTTATTTAGCTAGTATAAATAAAAAATTGAAATATGTTTTTGATGAAGAAAACTCTGAAACTGAATATATTGAAAAAGAGCAAACAAATAGCAAAACATTATATGATACTACAATAATACCTGCTGTAATTATATCAGTATTAGGTATTTTCTTAATTCTTATGGCATTAATTTTTTCTTTTGATTAGGTATAATATTAATGGGGTTGATATTAAGGACTGTATGTTTTTTCAGGTACAGAGCTTACTATATACTCTAGTTAACATAATATATATTATAGGAAGTTAAATATTTAATTATTTTAGATGAATAATTGTTAATCTTATGTCTTTTACTATTCTATATTATAATCTCCATTTTAATAATAATATTTTTGATTTAAAAAAATATCTGCTTTAATTAGTAACTATTATTTGATTTTAGTAACTACTATGCATATGGAAGCATATATAATTAAAACATAATTATATATATCACATTTATAAATTTATAATTTATTTAATTGAAATCAATAAGTTATCCAGTTATCAGTTATATGTATAAATTAATTATTTATAATGTATAACATACTACTATTCTACTCTTTTTTAATATAAAACAAAGTAGGGGAAGTGAATTTTAAAAATAGGGGAATAATATTATATTTTTTGGGAAATATAAATATTGAAGGAGAGAGAAAAATGAAAAAGAAACAAAGTATTAAATGTGACGTTGACAGTTGCAAATATAATAGTAACAATCAAGAATGCAACTTAGATGAGATTAAGGTTAGTAGCAACTGTGATTGTCCAAAAGACGAAGTTTGTGACCAAGAACAAACTGTATGTGCAAGTTTTGAAAAAAATGAAGAAGAGAACTAGTAGAATTAAACTACTAGTCTTTTTATACCCTAAACTACTCCTCTTCCCTACTCTAGTTCGTCTAATATACTTGTTCCTATTTCTGGAGGTGTTATTTCAAAATTATCTGCTATAGTTGCTCCAATAACTGCCATTGTATCTTGTATCTCCAATCTCTTAGGATTTTTAAAACTTCTACTATAAATAATTAAAGGAACATTTTCTCTAGTATGATCATTTCCTTTAAAAGTTGGATCATTACCGTGATCTGCTGTTATGATTAATAAGTCATCTACTTCTAGTTTATTTAAAATCATAGGTATTTCTACATCTAACTCCTCTATCGCTTTAGCATATCCTTCCACATCTCTTAAATGGCCATATAAATTATCAAAATCACATAAATTAACCATACAAAGTCCTGTAAACTTTTTATCCATAACATTAGTTAACTTATTAATCGCATCCATATTAGAATTAGCTTTTAAACTTTTATTTATACTAGTTTTACTAAAGATATCATTCATCTTACCTATTGCTATGACATTATAATTATTAGCATTTAAATCGTCTAAAATAGTCTTAGATGGAGGTGCTACTGGATAATCTTTTCTTCCCGCATTATTTAGTTTAAACTTACCTTTACTACCTGTAAAAGGTCTTGCAATTACTCTGCCTACTAAAAATTCATCTTTTAGAGTTAATTCTCTAACCTTTTCACAATAACTATATAAAATCTCAGGACTAATAACATCTTCATGAGCAGCGATTTGTAAATCAGAGTCAGCTGATGTATAAACAATTAAAGAACCATAATCTACTTGTCTTTCTCCAAGTTCATTAATAATACCATTGTCGTTGCTACATTTATTACCTATAACACGTCTACCTGTAACAGTTTCAATCTCATCAATTAATTCAATAGGGAATCCATTTTCATTAAAAGTCTTAAAAGGAATATTAGATGTAATTCCCATCATTTCATAATGACCTGCTAAAGTATCTTTTCCCGCATTATTAGGTCTTGCAATAGTATAGTAAGCATCTACATCAGTATTTTCATCCATATTTAAAGTATTTAAGAATCCTATTTTAGCAAGATTAGGGATAAATAAATCATAATTTTCTTTAATATGACCTAAAGTATTCGCCCCACTATCTCCATAACTAGCAGCATCGATCGCTTCCCCTACTCCTAAGGAATCTAAAACCATTAAAAATATTCTTTTAAATCTCATAATTAATTCTCCTTCTTTGCTCTTGGATGATTATTCAAATAATCATTCTTAACCTTTTCATTAGTGATATGTGTATATATACGAGTAGTAGCAATATCAGAATGTCCTAAAAGCATCTGAATACTTCTAAGGTCTGCACCTCCATTTAATAAATGCGTTGCAAAAGAGTGTCTTAAACTATGGGGAGATATATCAGGATTAAGTCCTTTTTCTTTTAATATTTCTTTTAAATTCTTAAAGAATCCTTGTCTAGATATACCAGTACCTCTAGAGTTTAAAAATAAGTAATCAGACTGTTTCTTTTTTAATAATAGATGTCTTTTATCTAAGTATTCATTTAAATAATACTTTTCTACATCATTAATAGGAACAATTCTCTCTTTACTACCTTTACCTTTAACTCTAACAATATCATTATTAAAGTCAATATCATAAACCGTTAGGCTAACAAGTTCAGATACTCTTAGCCCTGAACCATACATCAATTCTAACATAGCTTTATTCCTATAGTCAAATGGGGTGTTTAATTCTATATCTAAGAGTTTATCTACTTCTTCAATAGTTAAACTATGAGGAAGTGTTTTAGTAGTTTTAGGTCTATCAATAAATTCGCTAGGATTGTTTGTTTCATTCTCTTCTTTTTCTAAATAGTTATGAAAATTCTTAATAGTAGTAAGTTTATGAGCGACTGTTTTACTGTCTTCATTACGATTATAACAATATTTTAAGTACTTAGTTATAGTATCTTTAGTTATAGATTTAGTATTATCAATCTTTTCTTTTTCTAAAAAACTAATATAGTCTTTCATCTCATAGCCATAACTTTTAATACTATTATTAGAAAGTCCTTTTTCAAACTCACAGTAATTTAGAAAATTTTCATTAGCAGTTACAAGTTTCATAACATCATCCTCATAATTATTATATAACTGTTTAATAACTTTGTAAATTTTACTAAATAATTAATCACCATTTTTGCAGACCTGTACTCACTGATGTAGCGATGATACTAAAATAAAGAATAGAATTATTTCTTAAAAAACAACACGCAACATGTGATAATAAAAAACCTACTGAAATTAATATAAGTAAAAAGACTGATTAATATATAATCAGTTAGATTGTACAAATAGATAATTATAATTTATAATTATTTTTTATGTTAGTCTTTATTTGACGCAATGCTTCATTTCTTATTTTCCATAATTCATCCGGTAAAATAGTGTGTTGATTAATTCTTGCATTTGCAATACTATTATTATATAAAACAAGTGCTTCTTGTTTTATAGTAGTACTTTCTAAATTAACGTCTGTAAAATTAGTAGAATAATCAAATAATACTCCATTAGTAGAGTATATTGGAGATTCAAAAGAACAGCCAGATAAATCCTTTTGATAAACCATCTGCGGATCAAAATTCGGAGCTTTAATATTTGTATTTCTAAAATCAACTTCTCTAACATCTACATTATCAAAAGATATATCGCTTAAATCATAATATTCTAAATCATCTCTAAACTCCGGACGTATTACCCAGTGACCATTGTCTTCATCTTTAATCATCTTACATAAAATATCCTTTGTAATTGACTGTCTCTCACCAAGCTCTTCATACAACTTTTGATTTTTCTTTATCAGTTTTACAATCTTTATATTGTTATGTGCAACCAATTGCTTTGTCCTATCAACAATTCGAAGGTTTTTAATTCTTTCCTTTTCTTTTCCTTTATCAAATTGTTTTTTTCCTTCAATTAAATAATCAGTTCCAACATATTTTTCTAAATAATCACTGAAAAAAATAGGTAAATCTTTTAAATATATTTTAAAATTAGGAAACGCTTCAGAAATCAAAAACTCTATTTCAGGATAAAGTCTACTATCACTATCTTTTGTGATAAGTTTCGAAATATCATTAGTAAAAAAATTCCAACCTTCATAAAGAAAAGCATCCTGCAAATGATAATCTAAATCAAAACTAATAAAGATATTACCATAATGATTCCATGGTTTTAAACGAAAAAGCTCAACTTTCTTTATAAAAAGATTAATAGGAAATTCCTCACTATAATAGTGTAAATCATGTGTCCATTCTCCAGTTATATCTGGATCAACAGAAACATCCTTTCTTTCCGAACAATAAAAAGGAAGAACATAAATTTCTAGTTTAGACTTTTCAGTTTCACTAGCATTAATTTTTCCAACAAAAGAAATAGAAAAAATAGATTTATAATATAGATTCATTATTCTTTTATAATCATTTTTATATTTTTTATAAATATTAGTAACTTCTTCTATATTTTTACTTTTTAAATATGAATCATGCTTATGATCAAAGTATACTTCTTCTAATAAAAGCTGTTCTTGATGATTAAAAAATAAATTTATAGAAACAGTTTCCCTACAACAATCATTATATTTTCTACGATACCAATATTTTTTCATATTTTTTGGTGTTTTTATATCTTGTCGCCATTCATCTCGAACTAAAGATAATGACAGACGAGCAGGATAAGATAGGTCACTAGATAACTTTCTTTCAAGCTCCTCTTTTGCAGTATGAAATTCTTTAAAATGATCTTTTAAATAAGCCTGATACAAAATAATTACATCTTGTAATGACAAGCTAACTTTGCTAGTCACCAAATCTTTTACTTCTGTAAATACATTCCTTCTTTGGGAAAGAAATATTAAATCCTTTATTTCCTTTTGAAGTTTTTGAAATGAAAGTTCTTTTTGCTCATTAACCATATAATTCCTCCAATAAATTTTTTCTAAAATTATATCACATATTACTGAAAAAAACAATTGATATAACTATAAAATGGTGTTATAATTAATAAACAAATTAAGAAAGGGGTGTTAATCTTGTCTAAACATACAGTTGGTATTATCGCTGAATATAATCCTTTTCATAATGGCCATTTATATCATATAGAAAAGGTTAAAGAAATGTTTCCTGATAGTCCTATTATCTTAGTACTAGCTGGTAACTTCACACAAAGAGGAGATATTTCTATTTTAGATAAATGGGAAAAGACTTCTATTGCCATAAAAAATGGTATTAATTTAGTAGTAGAACTCCCCTTCCCTTTCTCTTGCGCTTCTGCAGATATCTTTGCAAAAGGTTCTATTGATATATTAAATCATCTAGGAGTTACTGATTTAGTCTTTGGTAGTGAATCTGATGATATCGAAGGAATTAAAAAACTTGTAGAGACCCAACTTTTTAATAAAGATTTTGATAGTTTAGTTCAAGTTTATTTAAGAATGGGCTATAACTACCCTACTTCTTTATCTAAAGCTTTAGAAGATATTACAGGAGATTGTTTTAAACTACCTAATGATATTCTAGGTATTAGTTATGTAAAAGCGATTTTTTCTAATAATTATAAGATTACTCCTCATACTATAAAAAGAACTAATGATTATCATAGTAAAGAATTAGATAAAAAAAGTATAAACAGCGCAACAAGTATAAGAGAAGCTTTATTGGATGGTAAAGATATAAAGAATAGTGTTCCACCTATTACTTATAACTATTTGAATAATAAGAAAATACCTAAGTTAGATGATTATTTTAATCTTTTAAAATATAAAATAATAAGTTCTAATGATTTAACCATTTATAATTTAGTAGATAGTGGTATTTCTACTAAACTAAAGAAAGAAATTCTTAATAGTTATAGTTTTGATGAGTTAATTAATAAAGTTAAGAGTAAAAATGCTACTTATGCTAAGATATCTAGAATGTTAATTTATATATTATGTGACTATACTAAAGAGCAAGCGAAAGAGTTTAAGGATATTAAATATATTAGACTACTTGGTTTTTCTAATAAAGGAAGAGATTATTTAAATAAGATAAAGAAAGAAATAGATATTCCTATTATTAGTAAGTTTACAAGAGAAAAAGATAAAATGTTAGAATATGAATACAAAATCACAAAGATATACTCTTTAGTTTTTGATAAAGATAAGTCTAAAAGCTTAATAGAAGCTGAATATAAGATGAAACCTATAAGGGAGGAATAAGTTATGGATAATATGGTAAAAACAAAGAAACAAGGGCTTTTAATAGTTATATCAGGACCATCTGGCTGTGGTAAGAATAGTATAATTAATGAATTGTTAAAAATAAGAAAGAATACTTGGGTATCTATTTCTTGCACTAGTAGAGAACCTAGAGGTGAAGAAAAAAATGGCATTAACTATTATTTCTTATCTAAAGAAGAGTTTGAAAATGATATTAAGAATGATGAGTTCTTAGAATATGCAGAATACTCTGGTAATTACTATGGTACTCCTAAAAAGTATATTAAAGAACATCTAGATAAAGGAGAAGATGTAATACTAGAAATAGAGATTCAAGGAGCTTTAAAGATTAAAGAAAAACTAGATGAAACTGTCTTTATCTTCATAATGCCTCCTACTATGAATGAATTAAAAAGACGTCTTATTAATAGAAATACTGATAGTTTAGAGAAAATAGAAAAAAGATTTAAAAGAGCTTATGAAGAAATAAATGAAATACCTAAATATAACTATGTAGTTGTCAATGATGATTTAGATAAAGCCGTTAAAAAGGTAGATGCTATTTTAGAAGCAGAACGTTGTCGTGTTGATAGAATTGAAGAAGTATATCTAGATAGTAAAGAAGAAAAAATCCATGAAGCCTTACTTGATGATGTTAAAGACTTTGATAATTCTAAAATAGAAATAAAATAAAAATACGAGGAAATTACCTTGTATTTTTTCTTTCATTTATAACTATATCTTCGATATCACTATCACTATATTTATTTTCATAAAAATCATAAACTTTTTCTCTATTATTTTCTATAACAATAGTAGGATGAGTAATATCTTCTATATTCTTTAAAACCTCTTTGATTAACTTAAAATATTCTATAATTTGATTATCATCAATATTAGGATTTTCTAATTTATGAATTGTTATTAGTGCTTTAAGTATATCATTGCCATTTATAGGTTCTTGATGAAAATTAACACAATAATCAGCCATTTTTTCTAAAGAACTAGTTTCTTCTAAACAATAATCATAATGTCAAGAAGAGGTTCTACATATTTTTTCAAAACTCTCTTCATCAAAATTTCTAATTGTAGGTGCTAAGAATGAAAGTTTCCATCTAGCGGCAGGATTATTTACTAATGCATAAAACTCTTCTTTATTTTTGACATTTAAGAAATCATCCACATTAAAAGTAACCTCTCCGATTAACTCTCTTTTAACTTCATCAAAAGTCATTAATATATGATTATAAAGACTGTAGTGAATACTATCCAAAGTAGGGTCACTAACATAAAGTCCATCAATACCATACTTATCATCTTTCATTTTAACAAGTAATCTTGCATGGTCATTTGTATTATTTAAGTCTTTTGTATCATCAGGCAAAACATCTACTGACATATAATATGTTTCTATATTATAACGTTTACATAATTCTTGTAATAAATTAACATATCCTTCACATACAATATATTCATTAAATAATATCTTTGAAAGAGTTCTAGATTTATCTAAATCATCTCCTTCTTCTACTTCTTTATATGATTTAAAATCTTTAACAATTTGATATAGTTTAGTATATATTTCAAAAGGAGAAAGTTTATCTTTTATAGATTCTACTGGCTCTAACAATTCTCTTATTTTTAATTCTTTTTTTATTGCTAAATCTAAATCTATTTCATGATTCTCTTCTTTTACTACAATATTTTTATATGTTATTAAATCACTTAATACATCAGCATTAAAATTTTTAAAATCAATATTAAATATAATTTTTACATCTTTATATATAGAAACAATATGATTAATAAATATTTTTAAATCATTATATTCAGTAATATTTATAACAATTGTATTTAAAGGAATATCTTTACTTCTATGTTTAATTACCTCCAATACTTCTAATAAATCTTTACTATCTATAGCAAGAGTAACTTTATTAATATTTTGATTAGTTGCTATAGCTTCCATAGTCTCTTTTGTTATAAATTCTTTATCTAAAGATATATAATTACCTACATGTTCTTTTAAAATAGCACAAACTTTATCCATTAGTTCTTTATAGTTTTCTTGCAAATAATCATAATTAATATGTAAATTAGTATTAAACATAATTTTTTCTAAAGAGAAAGGATTATGTTTAGTTGTATATTGATAAATACAATTAGGATTATTAGAAACCTCAAAATCATCATTTGTACGTATAGAAGCAATATATTTTAAACTACTATCATCTAAATTTGCAATCTTTACTATATTTTCACGTTTTTGTGTTAAATCAATATATTTCATATCATTCACCTACCGTAATTATATTAGAATTATATATCAAAAGCAAGGAATAATCCCTGCTTATTTTTATATTTCTTCAATCTTCATTAAGTTAGTAATTCTCTTAGTTTCTGTATTAGGGAAACCACCAGTAATTACAATTAAGTCTCCTTCATTAAGTTCCATAAACTCTTTAGCTTTCTCTACACTTTGAATTAATACTTCATCAGTTGATGGTAAGTATGGAAGTGTTCCTGCATATACTCCCCAATTTAGAGCTAAACGTCTACCAGTTTTTTCATCTGGACATAAAGCAAGTATTGGAGCATCTGGTTTTAAGTTACTAATAACTCTTGCAGTTCTACCACTGATTGTAGCAGCACAGATTAATTTAGCACCTAAAGCATCTGTACTAAGTACAACGTTAGATGCAATAGACTTAGTAATATTATCTAGGCTTTCAATATCAAAAGCATAATCAAAGCTTGCATATTTTTCAGTAGTCTCACAAATACTAGCCATAGCAGCAACTGTTTCAACTGGATGCTTTCCAATAGTAGTTTCACCACTTAACATAACAGCATCAGTACCATCTAATACAGCATTTGCAATATCACTAGTTTCTGCTCTTTTTGGACGAATATTATCACTAGACATCATTGTCTCAAGCATTTCAGTAGCAACAATAGATATTTTTCCAAGTCTTCTACAAGTATTAATCATTTGTTTTTGATAGATTGGAACCATTTCACTAGGTACTTCAGTACCAAGGTCACCACGAGCTACCATAACGCCATCACTAACACTTAAGATATCTTCTAAGTTTTCAATACCTAAAGCACTCTCAATCTTACAAATAATTTGTAAGTCTTCTCTACCATGTTCTTTTAAGATTTCTTTAACTTCCAAAACATCTTCTTTAGTAGATACAAAGGAAATAGCAAGAAATTCTCCACCATGTTCACATGCGTAGATGATGTCTTCTCTATCAACATCACTAACATATGGAATATCTAGTTTTATACCTGGAACACTCATACTCTTACGGTTTCCTAATACTCCACCATCAATAATTTTACAAGTAACTCTATCTTCATATTTAGCAATAACTTCAAGTTTCATCTTAGCATTCTCTAACAAGATAATATCTCCAACATTAAGAGAGTCAATTGCACTTGGATGATTAACAGAAAATCTCTCTTTAGTACCAGTAACAGGTTCTTTAACTATATCAATAGTTTCACCTGGAACAAGTTCAATAGAATCATTTTCCATAATTCCACATCTAAATTCTGGACCTTTAGTATCCCAAAGAATAGCAACATTCATACCAGTTCTTTTTCTTACTTCACGAACTGATGCACAAGCTTTCTCCCTTTCTTCTATAGTTGCATGAGAAAAATTAATTCTTGCTACATTCATTCCTGCTCTAACCATTTTTTCCATAACATCAGGTTCATTACTAGCAGGACCTATACTACAAACAATTTTTGTCTTTTTCATTATTTACTTCACTCCTTCTAATCAAGCTATACAATTATAGCATAGTTTTATTAAAATTAAAAGAGTTTTAAAAATCTAATATTAATTTAGACTCTATTAAGTAAGTAATATTGACATTATTGTTTGAAGAACCTATAATAAAAAACGTTTTATAAATATTAATATAAAATATATTTAAGAGGAGGCACAAAATGATTAATAATGAAAAGGAAATTCAAACCTTTATTGCTTATCATGGTGAAGATGTAAATACTGATTTGTTAATAGATGAACTAAAACAAAAGTGTACTGAAAATTATTTAGTAAATAAAGAAGTTGCTAACAAATCAGTCTTTATAAAAATCATACCTGAAAATGAAAAAAGTTCATATTTTCAAGAACCATATAAAAGTCGTAATAGTATCAATAATTTATATGTAGGAGCATACTTTAATGTAGAATTAAATCCAAAAAAGCATCATACTTTAGAAAAATACTGTAATAAAGGTTACTATTCAAATAATCCTGTATTAATAGATACATTGTATTATACACTATGGACAGGCGAATTTAAAATATTAAGTGATTATATGGATTTTTGTTTAGTAATTTGGGATAATAAAGAAAATTCTTTAGTCGCTGCAGTAACTAAAGCAAATAATGACTATACACATTTATATTATGGATATACGAAAAGAAACCATGAAATGATATTTTCAAATGATAAAAATATATTAAACAAATTTTGCAGTGAAATTTATGAAATGCAAGAAAATACATATATGATAAACAATAAGTTTTATACATTCGATGGTGAAGAAATTGAAAAAATGTCTACCCAAGCAGATGAATCACTACCTTATATATCAGATGAACCGACTATAGAACCAATTAATGAAACCGCTGATACCCCAAATGATGAATTTATAACTGAGAAATCTTATTCTAAAAATAAAGATGATGAAAAAAAAGAATTAACAAACAAGGAAATTGAAAGAGATGTTTTAAAAGCTATCAAAGAAACAATCAAAAAATATAATATAGACGATAAACTAGAAGATACACTTAATAAAAAATTAGAAGAATATAGAAGTAAAATACAAGTTCCAACTATTAATATTATAAAACTAAATGACACTGTTATTGGACAAACTAAAGCCTCATTTTATCATGAGAAGTTTAATCAAATCTTAAGCCAAGTACAGCTTGATGAACCCATTATGTTAATTGGGCCTGCTGGAAGTGGTAAAAATGTAGCAATAGCACAAGTAGCAGAAGCTTTGGGATTACATATGTATTATACAAATAATGCCTCAAATGAATTTAAATTAATGGGCTTCATTGATGCAGGTGGTAATTATCAAGAAACTGAATTTTATAAGGCATTTAAAAATGGAGGTATATTCTTCTTAGATGAAATAGATAATTCAGATCCTTCATCATTGATTGTAATTAATTCTGCCTTAGCTAATGGCTATATGGCCTTTCCTCATGAAACGATAGATAGAAATCCAAACTTTAGGATAATAGCGGCGGCTAACACTTGGGGAAAAGGGGCAGACTTAGAATATGTAGGAAGAAATGCCCTAGATGCCGCTACTCTTGATAGATTTGATAATATTTTCTTTGATTATGATAGAAATTTAGAAAAAGCTCTATACCCAAATAAACAAATATTAGAATTTATGTGGTCATTTAGAGATGCTGTTTATCAATCTAAAATCCCCCATATAGTTTCAACTCGTGGTATAGGAAAAGTTTACAAAAAAGAGATAAATGGTATACCTATTCAAGATATTTTAACTTCAAACGTTGTAAAAAATCTAAACCAAGACGACGTTAATACAATTATTGGTAATATGCATGATATAGATAAAAGTAATAAATATTATGATGGTATTAAACAATTAAAACTTAGGAGATAAATAGATGTATAAGTATTATAAAAAAGACGATTATAATATTATGGAATATAATTTTGATTCCATAACAGAATTTCTTGAATATATAGATAATACCCCAATCAATGACGAAGTATATGGTAATAGCACCTTAGAAAGTGAAAAAAATGGCTATGATTTTTTTGAAACAAATTCCTTTGAAGAAGCTGAAAATCTATGCAGATATGGATACCACGAAAACTTTGATAAACTCTTAAGCTTGAAAATTATGTTAGAAAAACATTTAAAAATGTCCCCTAAAAAAAATAAACAATATAATTATTATGTTGGTTATGCTCCAAATGTAAAAGCTTATCTAGAAGGTAATCCTCTTTCAATGTTTAATAGAGAAAATCCTAAAAGAGAACATATTGATATATATTATAACGCTGCAAATTTATCTGAAGTCTCAACAGAGCAGATTTTCAATCGTGGGGCGATAACTTTAAGTATTGTAGAAATTCTTGAAAATATGAATTTCAGCGTAGGATTAAATATATTTACTATGTCTGAGAGTTCAGGTCAAATACACTATGTTAAATTAAATTTAAAAAGAAGTGGTGAAAGGCTTAATATTCAAAAATTATTTTTTCCGCTTTGTCACCCTTCTTTTTTTAGAAGATTAGTGTTTAGACTTATGGAAGAAACTCCAGATATAACTAGTAATTGGGCTTATGGTTATGGGACTACTTGTGATGATTATACTATTAGGAAGGTAATTAATCTATCTGAAAAAGATATTGTAATTTGTCGTCCAGAAGAAATGGGAGTACATGGATATGATATTATTGATGATGCTAATTCAATGTTTGATTATGTTAATCAATTTACGGATGATAAAATTAATTTTGACCATATAAAGAATGAACAAGAAATAGAAAGAATATTTAAAAAGACTTATAAATAAATATAAGTCTTTTATTTTTGACAGTTAGGGCAAAAGTAAGTTCCTCTTCCTCCTACTTTAGTAACAATAAGTTTTTCACCACAGGTTGGACAAACTCCATCTTTTTTACCATGAACAGCAAGTTCATTTTGAAACAAGCCATGTACTCCTTCTGCTGATGTAAAACTCTTAATAGTAGTACCTCCCATAGTAACAGCTTTATCCAATATCTTCTTCGTATTTTTAATAATAGCATCCGCTTCATCTAAACTAACACTATCTGCTTTCCTCAAAGGATTTATATGAGATGCAAATAAAATCTCATCATCATAGATATTACCAATACCAGTAATAATTGATTGGTCAAGTAAAGCTGTCTTAACGGGCACTTTTTTCTTTCTTAAAGCTTCTAATAAATAACTAGGTGTTAAACTATTATCATAATACTCTAATCCTAAATCAGAAAGAGGCTTTAAATTATAAACTTCATCTTTAGGTAAACATGCCATTTTACCAAACTTTCTAACATCATTAAACCTCATATCAGTATTATCAGTAAAAGTAATAATAACATGTTCATGTTTAGCTTTAGGAACACTAGGGTCTCTAAAGAAGAACTTTCCTTCCATCCTTAAATGACATATTAAGGCTTTAGTAGTAAGAAAGATAACTATCCATTTCCCTCTTGTCGTAATAGATTCAATTTTCTCACCTACTAAATCCTTCTTAAACTTATCTATATCGCCAATAATTATATTATCCCAATAGACATCCACTTTCTTAATAGTTTTACCTATAATAATATGTTCTAATGTTTTACTTACTGTAATTACTTCTGGTTTTTCAGGCATACATAACACTTCCTTTACTACTTAATCTTTATCTTCTTCATAATATCTAATACAAACAAAACCATCAAGCACCGCCATTAGCACTTCTTTATTAGTAATATGTATAATCGTATTTGGCTTATATTTATGTTCTTCTTTCCAACAAGTTGCATCATGTACTAAAAAGTTTTTACCTAGAAAGCTAGTACAAGAATCAAACTTACCAAAAGCTCTTATTATTCTATCAATATCATCTACTTTCATAAAACCATTAAATGTCATATCTTCATCTGTTGGATAAGGATAATACTCTCCCTCTCCTTGTTCTTTAGCATTATCATAATAATAATCAAAATTACTTATTACTTCAGTTATAAGTTTTTTAGCAAGCACTTGGCTTCTACAAGATAAGGTCTCTAAATCTTCATTATCTAATACCTTAAACTTTTCTTGTAAAAGAATTGGCCCTTTATCCATATCATCAGTTAATCTATGAATAGTAACCCCACTATATTCTTCGTTCTTTAAAATTATCCAAGGCAAAGGCCAAGGCCCTCTTCCTTTAGGTAAAAGTGTTGGATGAATATTTATTCCTTTAAAATTAGGATGATTTATAATAGGTATTTTATAGATATAACCTGCCGTGATAATTACATCAACTTTTTCTTTATCAAATAATCTAAATAATTCTTCTTCAGTAGGTTTATCATAAGTAATAGGTATTTTGTTTTCACTTGCAATGGATTTTATTTTATCATTAAAATTATATTTATTATCAGTTTCAAAAGTAAATATCCTTACAATAGTATTATTCTTATCTTTAACTAATTCTTCTAAACAACCATAGAAGAAATCATAACCACAATATACTATTCTCATAATTACCTACTTAGCTTCATACCAATCATTACCTGTTTCAATATCTACTTTTAAAGGAACATCTAACTTAATAACATTTTCCATCTTATCTCTAACTAACTCTTTAACTTCCTCTAATTCATCTTTATAAACATTTAAAACAAGTTCATCGTGTACTTGAATAAGTATTTTACTCTTTAATCCTCTTTTAGTCATTTCTCTATGTAAATCTACCATCGCTTTTTTTAATATATCAGCAGCGCTACCTTGAATAGGAGTATTAAGAGCCATTCTCTCTCCGCCACTTCTAACCATATAGTTACTACTCTTTAGCTCATCAATAACTCTTCTTCGGTTCATAATAGTAGTAACATAACCATTCTTATAAGCTTCTTTCTTTTCTTTATCCATATATTCACTAATACCAGGATAAGTCTCTAAGTAGTTATCCATAAACTTCTTAGCACTACCTACATCTATCTTTAAGTCTTCAGATAGCCCAAAACTACTAATACCATAAAGAATACCAAAATTAACGGCTTTAGCAGTTCTTCTCATAGACTTATCTACATCTTTAATATCTACTTTAAAGATATCACTAGCCGTCTTAGCATGAATATCTTTATCTTCTTTAAAAGCCTCTATTAAATTAGTCGCTTTTGATAGTGAAGCAAAGACTCTTAACTCTATTTGTGAATAATCAGAACTCATAATAATAGAGTTATCTTCAGGTATAAAAGCTTTTCTAATTAATCTAGTATAATCACTTCTAATAGGGATATTTTGTAAGTTAGGTTCAGTTGATGAAAGCCTTCCTGTTCTAGTTAAACATTGGTTAAAGATAGTATGAACCTTACCATCTTCTTTTATCTTATCTAAAAGACCAACTACATAGTTAGCATATAACTTAGTAAGCATTCTATATTCTAAGACTTTATTAACAACAGGATGATATGGACTTACTTTATCTAAGATATCTCTACTAGTAGAGTAACTTGTATCATCTTTTTTTCTCCTTTTAGGATAAGGAAGTTCTAGCTTTACAAACAATACTTCCCCTAATTGTTTAGGAGAACTAATATTAAAGGTACATCCTGCATCTTTATATATATCTTCTTCCCATTGTTTTATTTTAACTTCTAACTCATCTTTTAACTTTAATAAGTAATCTTTATCTACTCTAATACCCGTTAACTCCATATCAGTAAGAACATAAGCTAAAGGCATCTCAACTTCACTAAATAATTTAGTCTCACCATACTCATCTATTTTAAGTAAAAAGTCACTCTTAGTATTATAGATAAAACTACTCTTTAAATTACATTGTCTAATAGTCTCATCTAACTCTACTTTCTTTCTTCTTTTTAAAGTTCCATAAGTATCTTCAAAAGACTTAATCTCTACCTTTAAATCATTCATCAAAGTAGTAATATCATCATTCATTTTATAATCTAAAAGGTAAGATGCAATCATCGCATCATAGTTACAATTATTTAATTTAATACCAAGTTTATTTAGTAAAATATAACACTTCTTAACATCATAAGTAGCCTTAGGACTATCATTTTCAAATAATTCTCTATGATTAATTATATCTTCTCCTTTTATAAAACAAGTCCCACTCTCGTTTGTAAAACTAACGCCAATAATAAAAGATTCATTATAATTATAAGCATTCATCTCAATATAAAAGGAATATTCACTACTACTATCAAAGTCTTTAACATCTACTTCTTTTATTTCTATATTTTTATCACTATCAACATCATTATCTTCTTCTTTACTAATATCTATATTATTAACTTTCTTTAAAAGAGATTTAAACTCTAACTCTTCTAGAATATCTATATATTTAGCTCTATTTAACCCATTATATTTACAATCTTCTAGACTAAATGGAATATCTACATTTCTATAAATAGTTGCAAGGTCATAACTCATATAAGCACTTTCTTTATCATTAATTAACTTCTCTTTAGTCTTAGGAGTTAATTCATCAACATGGGCATACAAATTATCTAACGTCTTATATTTCTCTAATAGATTAATAGCAGTTTTCTCTCCAATACCTTTAACCCCTGGTATATGATCAGACATATCGCCCATTAATGCTTTGAGGTCAATCATATTGATAGGCTCTACTTTATAAAACTCTTTAAATACTTCTCTGTTAAACCTAATAGAACCTTTAGTCTTTAATAGTTTAACATCTACTTCATCACTAATTAATTGAAGTAGGTCTTTATCACTTGAAATAATTGTCGCGATAAATTCATCTTCTTCATCTACTTCTTTTGCAAGAGTACCTATTATATCATCAGCTTCATAATTATCTATTTCAAAATGTTTAATTCCCATTGCATCAAGGATTTCTTTAGCTTTAGGAAACTGTAATCTTAAATCATCCGGCATCTCTTTACGTCCTGCTTTATATTCATCATACTTATCATGTCTAAAGGTCTTCCCTTTATCAAAAGCCACTAAAATATAACTAGGCTTCTCTTCTTCAATAATTTTATTCATCATATTAATAAAGCCATACAACCCATTAGTAGGAAAACCTTTAGAATTTCTCATAATAACTCCACTATAACTAGTAGCATAGTAACTCCTAAATAAAAGATTATTTCCATCAACTAATATTATTTTCTTCATATCTAACCACTCTTTCTTTATTTATTGTACCACACTGCTAGAATTTTTAAAAACTATTTTAAAGATAAAGCAACTGTTGTATTGATTATTTCCTCCTCACTACTCTCTAACTCATTAACTCTATCACACATAAACAAAGTAAGAACAACAGCCATTATATAGATTAGACTAACTCCTAAAGCAGTTTTTAAAATATTTTTTAAATTTAACATATCTATCACTCCTTCTTTCTGATATCATTTTATATCGAACAGATGTTTATGTCAATATATTTTCGAAGATTTGTTTGACATTTTACACCTGTTATGCTAAACTATAAACAAATAAAGGAAGGAAGTGTGTAAAGTGGAAAAACTAACTGATAGACAATATGATATATTACAAATAATTAAAAAACTAATTGCAAAAAATGGTTATCCGCCTACTGTAAGAGAAATAGGAGATGAAGCGAAATTATCTAGTCCTGCAACTATTCATTTTCATATTAAACAACTAGTTAAAAAGGGATATATTAAGAAAGGTGCAGGGACTAATAGAACTATTGAAGTATTAGTTGATAATGAGTATTTAGATAACGAGGATGATGTTGTAAAAGTACCACTACTTGGTAAAGTAACAGCAGGAACACCTATTGAAGCGATAGAACGTCCTGATGAGACCTTTGCGTTACCTACAGAACTTTTTGGTAATAAAAAAGAAATATTTACTTTAAAAGTTAGTGGTGAATCTATGATTAATGTAGGTATATATGATGGAGATATCTTAATAGTAGAAAGACAAAGTACTGCTAGAAATGGTGATACTGTAGTTGCCATGAATAATAACAATGAAGCGACTGTTAAAACATTTTATAAAGAAAATGGTCACTTTAGATTACAACCAGAAAATGATACAATGGATCCAATAATCTTAGATGAAGTTACAATACTTGGTAAAGTTGTAGGACTATATAGAAAATTTTAAAACGAGGCTAATTAAACTAGCCCCGTTTTAAATAGTATTTTTTTACTAAAGCATTATTCTTTTCAATATATTTATCAAGAAAGTTTTGACAGTTTAAATGTTCTATTACCTCATCAATGTTATTCTCTAAATATCTAAAATCGTCTTTTGCAAAGCTCTGTAATCCTTTTTGTTCTAGAAGTATAGCAAGATTTATATCATCAACATAGCGTCTTAAAGGGGCACTACCAGTTATATAAATATCACTAACAGGTTTACTTGTATATGTTCCATTCTCACTATATATACCAAACTCTAACTCTTCACTAAGATAATAATTAACTAAAAGTGAAGGAAGAGCAATCATATCATCAATAGTAACTTTAGATAGATTAGAAAGATACTGTTTTGTTGAAGATACTGAGATAATTTTACATAAATCTCTTAATAAATAGATAGATTTATCAACCTTACTACTAACCTTCTCTTTATCTAATATTCTAATTGCATCATTACTTGTTAAATTATAGTCAACTATAACTTTATTTCTATTAACTGAAGAAGAACATATATTACCATTTTTATCAATAACAAAACGAAAAACTATAGCATCTTTAGCCCTTAAAGAAACATCTTTACTTAACATACTTAAATATTCATGAGAAAGATTTGTTGGTAACATATCATAATTAATAGTATTACCTTTATTTCTTAAATAATATGACATACCTTGATTATAAGAATTAATACTTAAATCTCTATTTTGTCCTAAAAAAGGAATGAAATTACATTTCATTCGTCAACCACTTCGTGGTTGTTTTCTTTTGTGCTAAAATATAATTATGGTGGTAATATGATAATATGTACAGAAAAAGATAAAGAGTTTGAACAATATAAAGATAAAGTTAAAAATAAAAAGGTTATATTTACAATTAAAGAAATTTTGGTTCTTGCATAAAAGTTGTGGGATGACTATTTAGTTCTAGATATATCAAATAGCTTTAAGAAGAAGTATTCATCA